>CAZDQC010000022.1:0-36444 GCA_964507245.1 uncultured Rhodospirillaceae bacterium | reverse complement strand
GTCAGGGCGACATTGGGCTGGAGTTCGATGGCAGCAGCTACAGACTCGCCAAACTCTTCGTGTGGAATACCGAATACGGCACAATCTTGCACGCCGGGCATACCTTGCAACGCTGACTCTATCTCGGCAGGATAGATGTTCACGCCGCCCGAAATGATCATGTCTCTTTTCCGGTCATTGAGGTAGACATAACCACCCTCGTCGATATAGCCGACATCGCCATTAGTTACCATGCCATCGCGTTCGATCTCGGCTCGTTTGTCATCCTTGTTATGGTAAGTGAAATCGGAAAGATCATTCAGGTTCATATAAATTTCGCCGCTCTCGCCAGTTGGCAAAATATTACCGTCATCGTCATAGATGCGGACCGTCGTACCATCCAGGGGACGTCCCACAGTTCCTGGTCTTTCCAGCCAATCCTCGCTTTTCACCACGGTCACAATTCCCGCCTCAGTGGAGCCGTAATATTCATAAATGACGTTGCCCCACCATTCGATCATCTGACGCTTGGCGTCAGGAGGGCACGGTGCAGCACCATGTATGACATGTACCAGCGACGACAAATCATATTTTGCCTTTACTTCATCCGGTAGTCGCAGCATACGCATGAACATAGTGGGCACCACGTGCATATGTGTAATTTTGTGCTCATGTATCGCCTGAAGCAGTCCTTCCGGATCGAAACGTGGTAAAAGATGAATGTCGTTTCCCAAGCTCATGGCAATGCTGGCGTATGCCCCAGGAGCAGAATGGTACATAGGCCCGGTCATGGCCACGATGCCGCCTGGAAGGATACCAAGAGATCTCAGAGCCATTTCCGCAAGGAGAGCTTGACGCTCCGGTGTTGTGGGGTCCCGCCGCACGCCTTTTGGATTACCCGTCGTTCCCGAGGTATAGATCATGCTGCCTCGTTCGGGCGGTGGCGGAGCGGTAACTGGCACAAAACCATCTCGCCATAGTTCATATTCTATCATGCCGTCAGGCACATCGCACAATTCGGGCAAAACGCCGTAGGCTCCGGCTATCTCGGGCGGTGTTGCACAGACAATTACAGGAACACCGTCGGGTAAATGTGAAGCAATTCCGGGTAAAAGGTCGGCATGCACAATGATGACCTTGGCCCCTGAATCGTTGAACATATAACCGGCCTCTTCCGCAGTGGCATGCCAATTGACAGGCACGGCGTAAGCACCGATTTGATTACCTGCGATCTTCGTCTCCAACATGGAGATGTCATTCCTCAGAAATGTAGCGAAGGCGTCACCATCACCAACCCCGAATGACTGAAGTCCTGCAGCAGTCTTGGCGCCGTTTCGCGTCACCTCTTCCATTGCCACCTTGCGAGGGCCGCTGTAGACGTAATGGGTCATTTGAATACCTTAACGGAGTTTTTATCTAGATGTTCCGCGAAAATTCTCACAGTCTCGGCCATGGTACGACTGGCATCAATGGTTTCTCTGGTTTCCCCTGACAAGGGCGTTGACGCCATAAGCCTCAAAATCCAAGCTGCACCACGATGAAATTCACCTGTGACCCCCACCCCTTCGAATGTCTCAGCAATTTCCTCCATCTCGGGCCACCAACGTTCTGAATCGGCGGGTAAACGGGATAGGCTACCCTGCATATAGCTCCAGGTGTCACCTTGGCTAAAAATTAGCTCTTCCCCCAATTCATCGAGCAAGCCTAACGCTTGAGCGGCCGTCGCTACTGCCGCCAATAAGGAGAAACGGCCCTTGTTTAGGCCGCTGTACAACATCTTCAATGCGGACGCCTGTCCGATTTCTGGACCTACCTCCTTGAGCAAAATACCCTCTACGGCCAAAGCGTCCGCGGGGGCCAAATCAGGCCCGGAAACATAAAAACGCGTGGGCTGCGGCCCTTTGCCAGGCGCTAGACCAATAATGCCACAGTCAATATATGCTGCACCCACTGCTTCCATAATTCTGGCGATACGGCGGCTATTATCGGGTGAAATTGCGTTACAGTCCATATAGGCAGGCCACACACCCGAGCGCTCCATGGCCGCAGAAACGTCTGTTGCTAAAGCAACTGCTTCGGCAGGTGGTAGGATCGAAAGAATTAGGCTGACCTCTCTGACGACAATGTCCAAATCAACCAGATCGCGGAAGCCATGCCGTTCAGCCCGCATCCGACTTTCAACGCTGCGTCCCGTCAAGCTAGTAACGACGTCGTGCCCACCCCGTGACAAGGCCTGCCCGACGCCACTACCCATATCACCAGGGGCGATAACGGCAATAGTCTGACCTTTCATGAGCCTAGGCCGCTAGCGAGCTGCGCAGCACTCGGCCAGGCAGATCACTGTCGGGCGCGACCGTATCTGTATTGTCCTCTCGGATAAGCATGCCGTTGACGATGACAGCGTGGATGCCCTTGGCCTGCGACACCAACCTATCCTGCCCAGCTGGCTGGTCATGCACGCGGGTCAAACCGGTCGCCCCAATTTTTTGGGGATCAAAAACGACGACGTCGGCGGGAAGTCCCGGCGCTAATGAGCCACGATCGGTAATGCCCATTAACGCAGCCGGTTTTTGCGTCAACATGTGTACAGCTTTTTCTAAGGACATGGCGCCCTCATCCCGGCTCCAATGCCCCAAAAGATGTGTGGAGTAACAAGCATCGCATAGCTGGCTGGCGTGCGCTCCAGCATCAGAGAGAGCTACCACCATGTTGTCATCCGACAAAAGCTCTCGAACCTCCGTCTCATCATGATTGACGAGAGGAATTCTAAAGCGGGCGCCAAAGTCAAAATCGATGGACAAATCCAAGGCCAAATCAAATGGATCCTTGCCATGTTCCGCTGCGACTTCAACTAATGCCCGCTCCTCCCATTCACCATGCCCGGGTGCCATAGAAATTACAGCCCGTTGCACCCAGCCAGCCAGCATGTTTTTGGCCGCAGGATCCGTATCAGCTCGAAAAGCCTGCCGAAAGCCATCGTCTGCATAAATGGCTTTCTTACCCTCACGATCAGTCCGCATAGTTTCCTTGAAGATAGGCCGCATTTCGAATGGGAATGGTTCGCCAAAATCAAAGTCGAACATGATCGGCCGGCACGCCACTTGCGGCACAATTTGCAGCCCTTCCGCCCGTTCTTCTGCTGTGCGATGCATGTGTTTAACGTGCGATCCAGGCCCCGCCATCCCAGCCAGAAGCGCCGTCCAAGTCACAGGCAATTCGTGGCGGCGGGCCAATTCACTCATTTCATCATGAAACAGAGACTTACCGATGGTGCACTGCAAGATTCCACGGCCAGATTCTGCCATAGCCCCAACAAGCGTGTCCAATTCGCTGAATGCAGCAAAACGGGATGGTACGGGCCGACCATCAAAGGCATTGTGCGTAGCCGCATGAGAGGTCGAAAATCCGATAGCTCCCGCCACCATCGCCTCACGAACCAGTTCTGCCATGGCCCCGACCTCGTCAACCGTAGCCTCCCGTTCCATAGCATCATTGCCCATTACAAAAATACGCAGTGGTGTATGGCCAATAAAGGCAGCCAAATTAATTGCTGTGCCAGTTGTTTGCACCGCATCAAGATATTCTGGAAAACTCTCAAATGGCCAATCAAGGCCAAGACCAGCCTGCAGCGCTTCATAACTCATGCCTTCGACCTTTTCTAAGGTCTTCATCATATTCCGGCGATCCCCCGGCCGCATGGGCGCTATGCCAAATCCGCAGTTACCTATGACCGCGGTGGTGACACCGTGCCAAGGCGAAATGGTCAGCATACGATCCCACATAACCTGGGCGTCATAATGGGTATGGATATCAACGAAGCCAGGGCAAACGGCAAGGTCTCCGGCATCGAGAGTACGGGCAGCATCTCCCCTAATTTTGCCCAAGGCCGCAACACGCCCGTCCAGGATGCCCACATCGCCACGATAGCTCTCTCTCCCTGAGCCATCAACGATGGTACCGCCAACAATCTTCAAATCGAAATCCATTTTATCCAACCCCCGACGAAGCGAAAGAAACCCTAAACTTATAGGGTTGTAATCTAATGGTGAAGTGCCGCTTTCCCAGATGGGCCGGATTGGAGTGTGATGCAAAGAATGACACGACTTCAGGTAGATTTTCTGCCCATCACCTAGGTTTCCGGAAAATCTTTCTTCGACAACGCTAGTGGTTCGTCACTGCCTTCCACGGTATTTTATAGAGAACGCCGATCAGCTTCGATAACCGTGAGGATACAACTAATGATTATCCTCCACAAATTACCAGTCCTGACTGACGATGAGGTGGTACTCCAATTTTCGTGAGTAATGTTAATGCCAAGTCAAACGGCGGTACTTCCGACCTATATCGCTATTTCTGGCATCCAATTTGTAAGAAATCCGTTTCGGCCAAGGTGTATTCCGTAGCACTCTTCTCGGTCAACACATGTCCGCTTGATTTGCGGATAGAACGCAATAGGGCGCCGATGTTCACATGGGGTACAAGAGCACTGTTGGGGTTTTGACCGATGATGCTGGCAATCATGCGTTGATACACGACCTCTCCGCCATGGAAACCGTCAACGAATTCACAATCATCCGCGCCTAAATATTCGGAATCCATGAAGTTGTACGTTTCGAATGGCAAGGCCGTTATATATTCTTGAATACCGGTTAAATATGAAAAATCAGCGCCCCGTGTCTTCATTGATTCAAGAACAGGCCTAGCCAAGGGCGGCATGACAACGATGGGCGTCACGCCTTCAGAACTCAAATAATGCAACAATTGATCGATCAATTGGAAGCGCGGACTTGCAGCCTGCTGACCGTGCTTGAACTGCACCTCCCCCCGTTCAATCCGGCGTAGAGTATCAGCAAATCCTTGATCATTGAATGTCGGGTCATTACCAGAATAACGAAGACCGTAGTCGCGTGAACCATCTGGGCGGTAGCCAACGCCTCTCATAATCGCCGCGACCCCGATATTAGCGTGTTGGGTCAGTTGGTTCTTGGTGTCACTCAGAATGGCCACACGCCAGATATCGGCAACAGAGATCTTAGACTTTAATAGCCAATCTTGCACTAGGCCTAGCTTTGCTAGATCTAAGGAAGTGTTCCGAGACCGACGGTTTGGGTACGACCAGTTGGGGTTAAACCACCAGAAATCCAAACCAATGATGACAACCTTGGGTTTATGGCGGGGCAACAGTGCTCGCATGAACGTCAAGCCTTCTTCCGGAGTGATCATGCCACGTCCAGCATTAATGAATTTTGTAGAAAATACCCGTTGACGAAACTGCAACACTCGCGATGAGCCCAGAGCAATAATCACCGGCTTCTCTCTGGTAGCAAGTTCCAATTTATAAGCAAAGCCATCCTCGTGGATGGCGCTACCGTATCTAGCAGCACTGTCTGACTGACGTGTCACAACATCAACCACAGAAGCCAATTCACCTGCGCGCCACAGGAACAAAATAAACAACAACCCGAGGCCAAGTCCCGCCAATACACCGAATGCCAGAATTGTGGAAAAATAAATTACAGCATAATGGCGAAGCCTCGCAGGTGGATAACGTTCCCGTGAGGATGAGCTAGAATTGGAAATAGAGAAACTCCTGAGATTCCGGTCGGCCAATCATGAAGGACAACGCGAAAACGGCGGCTATGCCATTGAAGATAGCCCAATAAATCTCAGGCTTCCAGGTGATCCGCGTCGCTTCCTTATTTGTATCGCTATAACGCAACCAATCTTGTGTATTGGGGAGCACCCAAACAAAAATTGTCAGGATTAAAATCGAAGCAATAGCGCTTATGGAGCCATCCAGCCAAGCATGTTCGCAAGGTATTCCTGGCTCAACTAATGTCGAAATACCAGCCATGGCCTTCCAAACAACCGCGGTGGCCTCCCACGTCTCAGCCCGAAACGGCACCCAGGCTACCATCACCGCAAGAAATGTTAAGCAACCACCGATACCAGCTGGGAGCCGCCAATCTGGACCCAACCGCCGCCAAACGTGATTTATCGATAAATAAATTCCATGTAGACCACCCCATAAAACGAACCCCCAACCAGCACCATGCCACAATCCGCCCAGCAACATCACGACCATCATGTTGCTGAATTGCCTGCCTACCCCGTGTCGATTACCACCCAGAGGAATGTACAAATGATCCCGGAGGAAACGGGAAAGTGTTATATGCCACCTCCGCCAAAAATCTATAATGCTGGTAGCCTTGTATGGGCTGTCAAAATTGAGAGGTAAACGGATCCCAAACAAAAGCGCTAAACCGATGGCTATGTCCGAATACCCCGAAAAATCAAAGTAAATTTGAAAGCCAAAGGAAAAAGTCGCGATCCAGGCGTCAAGAGCCGCGACGCCTATCCCTTCCGCGGCATCGTAAAATACCGGGTCTGCGTAAGCACCAATATTGTCAGCCAGGATCACCTTCTTGAACAGCCCGGCAAAGAAAAACGTAGTGCCGACCAGAAACAAAAATAGGCGATCCCTCTTTCTACCCAAATTCTCCAATTGTGGCAGTATCTCGTAATGATGGACGATGGGCCCCGCGATTAATTGGGGGAAGAAAGAAATGAACAACAAATATTTAGAAAATGGCGGAGGCACCATTTCGTTCTTATGGCAATCCACCAGGTAGGCGATTTGCTGAAAGGTAAAGAATGAGATTGCCAAAGGTAACACGACAGGTTTGATGGACCAGGGTTCGCCAAAAGCGAGAGCAGCATTTTCCAACATAAACATGGCGTATTTAAAATAACCAAGCAGCGCCAGATTGAAAATTACGCCGAGAATTAATAGCCAACGTTTCACCGGTATTTCTTGACTGCTGAACATCAAGCGAGCAATCAGATAGTTGCCACCAATTGAGGCAAGGAGTAGCGCGAGATATCCGGGTTTCCAGTAGCCGTAGAAAAAAAGTGAAGCGCCGGCTAGCACAAAGATGCAATAGACAGTTCGACCGCCTTTTGAGGCCAGCCAATAGACAGCGAAAACGCTAGGAAAAAAGGCAAAAACAAATTCTGGTGAGTTGAATAGCATTCCGGGTGACGCTTTCTATAAGTTCTACTTTACATACATAGACGACTAAAATTAAATAATTGGATAATTGGCATCACTGAATGGGTGGCCCAACTACTTTGGAATGCGCGGGTTGATAATAGGGATTCAGCAACCCATTATTTAGGGGCGGCCGAATTTTTATCGATGCTGGCATAATTTAGTGTGCACGCCAGCAATTATGAACTACCGCTTAGTCAAAGGTTTCCCGTTACTGCGCTACTCGGTTATTCTCGGGCGATTCACGATTAGCAGGCCACGCGTATGCTCCTTACCATCGTTACCTATCATTTCGTGCGCGATTTGAAGAATAGCAGATATCCTGGAATCAAGGGCCGAGACCTTTCGGAATTCAAGATGCAACTAGATTATATCGCCCGTAACCATGAAGTCATAACCACGGACGATGTAGTCGGAGCCTTCAAGGGAGAAGTCGCGTTACCAGAAAATGCCGCATGGTTGACTTTTGATGACGGATACAAAGATCATTTCAACAACGTCCTACCCGCTTTGTTCGAGCGCAGAATGCACGGCGCCTTCTTTCCATCTGTCAACGCCATCGTCCACGGCGAATTGTTAGACGTCAACAAAGCCCATTTCATTCGCGCCGCCGAAACTGACCCCACGCCGATTATCGACGAAATTCGGACGTTCATAGAAGAAAACCAAGAACGAGACGGCATGCTGCCCTTCTCAACCTACTGGGACGAACACGCGAAACCTGTCCGTTATGATACAGCGGAAATCTGGTTCATAAAAAGTGTACTGCAAAGAGCATTGCCAGAGGCACTAAGGATCCTACTAATCGACGAATTATTTCAAAGGTTCGTTTCTGTCGACCAAAAGGCTTTCGCAGCAGAGCTGTATGTTTCAGAAGACCAACTAAGGATGATGATCCAATGCGGTATGTATATCGGCGGTCATGGCGCAAAGCATCATCGCCTGGACCGGCTCGACGCCAAGGGACAGGACGAGGAGATTACGGCTAGCCTCGATTTTCTTCGCGGCCTCGGCGCGCCTACCAAGAATTGGGTGATGTGCTATCCCTATGGCGCTAACGACGAAAAACTCCGGGCGCTTCTACGCCGGAACGGATGTGCCATCGGCCTGACAATTGATGAGGGGGTCGCTGATGCCACCAAAGACGACCCACTACAACTGCCTCGTCTCGACACTATCGAATTGCCAATTACCTAGGCACTTGCGTCCCGGCTAACATTTTATCCACGATCCCCCATCGAACGGGCATCTGCTTGGAATCAACATAAGTTACTGTTTTTGTCTTTCCAAAGGCGGCTTCATTTTTGCGGCCGAATTATCCTTACGGACGGTCCGAACTCTCCAAATCCTGAACTAGTTCCTCGAAACTTTCTTGAATTTCATCCACGTCGGTCTCGGACGCGGCAATAATTTCCTCAAGCCCAAAATCCGGATTTAGAGCGGCGGCCATGGGCGTTGGGGCTATTACCACAAATTCGCCCACTTCCTCACTGGCCACGGGGACACGTCTGGTAGTGCGATACAAGGCGAACAGACACAGGGCCATCATGGCTAACCCTATTGTATAAAAGAACCATTGCTGGCCTAAGGCATCCATGGCAAAGGCGCTAACGGGTGCACCGACGGCGGAGCCAATGGAACTGGCAAGCACAAGCGCGGACGAAGCCGCCACCATTTGACCTGGGTTCAGGTAGTCGTTCGTATGAGCAACGCAGAGGGCATATAGCGGCATAGAGAAACCACCAACCATGGCGATGGCTAGGTATAATTTCCAAACCTGGCCGACACCAAAACTTCCAATGTTGGCCGCGAAAAAAGCAGCGGCGGCACAACAGGCGCAGGAAGTGATGATGACCTGTCGTCGGTTAAACAAATCCGACAGGCGACCGACCGGATATTGCAAAACAGCCCCGCCAAATACGACTGAACCCATGAAGAAGGAAATCTCACGCACCGTTAGGCCCACGTTGGCAGCATAAACTGCGCCCATGCCAAATAACGCACCCATAACGACGCCTGTCAAAAGTATGCCTACGACACCTAAGGGCGAGACCTTGTACAGTTGAAAAACACTGACGGATACGGAAATATTAAAATCCGGTGCCCGATTGACTGAAAGGAGTATTGGAATAACCGCGATACTGACCAGTACGGAAATTAAGACGAATAGTTCGTAGGACGAGGGCGCGGCTATATTCAACATAAACTGGCCGCCAGCCATTCCAGCTAGAGAGATCAACATATAAAAACTCATCATCTGCCCACGGGTTTCATTTTCTGATGCGTCATTCAGCCAGCTCTCGCTGACAATGAATAGACCGGCATAAGCAAATCCAGTAACAAAACGCATGAACCACCAGGTCAGCGGATCAATAAAGACCGCATGCACCAAGATCGAGGTGGAAGCGAGTGATGCCATGGCGCCAAAACTTCTAATATGACCCACACGGCCAACAAATTTTGGCACAATAGTAGCGCCAATCAACAGACCGATGTAATAACCCGACATCACTAAGCCGGTGGGAGCGAGACCAAACCCTTCTATTGAGGCACGAAGACCCAACAATGATCCCTGTAGGCCACCGCCAAGCATAATTAGTCCCAGGCCCAAGAACAGAGCCCAACTGTTCGCGACGATCTGAAGCACCCCGATTTTCTTTCACAGCCAAGCATCAAATGCGGCGCATATGCACGATAGCCTATAGAGAAACAAGGCTTTCGACGTTGAATAACTCGAAATTCTTTTCAACTCAGTCAATGGTGTGGAATAATCACGCAAATAGATTGGGGACGCATAGCATGAGCGATAAAAAGGGCTGCCCGGTCAAGGATTGGGCGACGGATTACGACATCTTCGACGAAGAGTATGTAAAGGATCCTTCCCCATTCTGGAAAGAGTTACGTGGGAGTTGCCCTATCGCCCATACGACGCGCTGGGGTGGCAGCTGGCTACCCACAAAATATGAAGATCTTCAGGCGATGGTGCGCATGGTGCCCGCATTGTCATCCCGGTCGCCCAACGTCGTGCCGCCTGATCCAGAACTGCGTGAGGAACTGATCTCTGAGTTGAAGGAATATGGATCCGATAGTCCTCCCATCACCTCTGACCCACCTGAACAGATCCCTTACCGACGTTTGATCCTGCCATTCTTCAGCCCCAAGTCTGTAGAGAAGTTCCGAGAGGGAACGCAGCGGCTTTGTCATGAATTGATCGACAAGTTTGTCAATACTGGTTCAGCCGATGCAGCCGTAGATTACGCCCAGCAAATTCCACCCCGCGTCATCGCGGCTATGTTGGGAATTGACACCAACAGAAGCGACGAATTCACCGAGTGGACACGCGGTATATTAGAGCTAGGACAAACACAGCCCGAATTGCGCCGCAAATACCGCAGGGTCATCCGCGACTTCTTCGCTGAACTTGTCACCGAGAGGCGTAAGAATCCGGGTCAGGACGATATGATATCAAAACTAATCGGTTCCGAGATCGATGGAGAACCTTTGAGCGATTACACCATTGTCGGCATGTGTAATTTGTTGCTTGTGGCGGGGATCGATACCACATGGAGCTCTATCGGTGCGGCCCTGTGGCATTTTGCCGGTCAAGCCAAGGATCGGCGGCAGCTAGCCAGCAAGCCAGACCTGTTCCCCACCGCAATTGAGGAAATGCTGCGTTTCTATTCACCGGTCACCATGGCCCGGAAGGTGACTGAACCGATCACCATGGGGGATGCGAATTTCATTCCTGGTGAAAAAATTCTGCTGAATTTTCCTGCTGCCAACCGAGATCCGGATATATTTGAAAACCCGGAGGACGTTGTCCTGGACCGAAAGAGAAATCGCCACATCGCTTTTGGCGTCGGTATCCATCGCTGCGCGGGATCCAACCTAGCGCGAATGGAGATGGACGTGTCCTTACGGACTTGGTTCGAACGAATTCCTGAATTCGAACTCTCTACGCCGGAGGCAGTAACCTGGGCTGGTGGTCAAGTCCGCGGTCCACGCAGCATTCCAGTGTCTTTTCCCGTTTAAAGACATTGTAAGCTGCCACGGATCTAACCGAACGCACTGTTGACGGGTGCGAACTTCTGGATAACATCTGTCCCGCTCTAAAGGTATCAGTCTCCAGAGTGCCTATCATAGCTTCTTGCCCGCCGAGAAATGACACAGAATATCGTCATTCAAATTGGAGGATGGGCCCGAATAGCGTCTTCGTTTAGTTCCGTTCCCCAGCCAGGACCCTTGGGCAGGATCAAGTGGCCATCGACGAATTCGGGAATATTAGTGACAATTTCATCTTTCCAGGGGACGTCATCTACATCGATCTCCATGATCCGAAAATTGGGCACTGCGGCACACATATGGGCAGACATGAAGGAGGAAAGATGACCGTAAAAATTGTGGGGCGCTACGTTAATTTCATATGCTTCTGCCATCGCTGCGATCTTCATTGAATGGAATATGCCATTCCAAGGAAGATCGATAATCGCCACGTCCATAGAATGCTGTTCGAAGAAAGGGCGGAATTCACGCAAACGAAACAGACTCTCACAACTTGCGATTGGGGTCTGGACGGAATTTCGTATATGCCGCAGGGCCTCGGGATCATATAGGTCGATCTCGAACCATGTCAGGCCTAGATCGTCCAGAGCGCGGGTGATTTGTAAATAGCCTTCAGTTTTGCAGTTGAAGTTGATATCGAGATGGATTCCTACATCCTCTCCAGCGCCCTCTCGGAAGGCCTCCAACTGGGCACGCAGATTTCGAATTACGGACATTTCCACATTCAAGGCCGGAGTATCGCCGCCTCTACTAAAACCTGGCATGTAGATGGGTGGATCCTGATCGAACAAGAAAATATTTGTCTTTAATCCCTTATAGCCACTCTCGCGCACACGTCTGCCCAAGGCTACCACGTCATCTAGATTTCTAAGTCTCGGCTGGCCGATGGAAGAGGAGCCCACATCAGTCATTAGATAGGTGCCGCAGTGTGACCAATAGAGCCGCATGCGGTCGCGTACAGCCCCACCCAGCAAATCATAGACGGGGACGCCCAAAGCCTTGCCCTTGATATCCATGAGAGCGTTTTCGATCGCCGCCATAGCCTGCTGGTTAATGCCACCGGGCGCCTGGCGGGTCATTGCATAAAGTTGCTGAGAGATTGCCTCGTGATTACAAGGATTGCGCCCGATGATGACCTCGACTAATGCCTTAATTACGCCGCTCAAACCCTTCGAACCATAGCTCTCGTTGTACTCGGCAATCCCGGTTAAGCCCTCGTCGGTGAGAATTTTTAGAAACGAAAAATTACGCCACCCCGCGCCACAATGCAGGGTTTCACAGCCTTCGATTTTCATGGTGCCTGATCCGAAAAGAGATTATCCGCATCAAGTGTAGCAAGTAATTGTTTTGTCGTGCAAATCGCGATACCGTTTTAGTCATAACAGGCGCAACTGGGGATGGAGATACACGAATGTCAGAACTGTGGGGGAAATACTATACAGAAGCCGCCAAGAACTTTGATGTAGCAACCATGCCATATGCTACTCTTGTGGATATGATCAATGGCGCCGGCAAGACATATGCCAGCCGCACCGCTGCCACTACCATCCTACCTACAGGGGCCTCAGCATCAATCACTTATGAAGAATACCTTGAATGTGCCAAGGACTTCGCCGCCTATTTGCGGGAGATTGTTGGTCTAAAACGAGGCGAAACTGTCGCCTTGATGACCCCTAACTGTATCGACTTTACCATCGCAGCATCAGGAGCCTTTTTGGCGGGCGCTGTATGTACCAACATCAACCCCTTGTACACGGCACCGGAGATGGAACATCAGCTCAATGATTCCAAGGCCGCCGTGCTAGTCATTATCGATATGTTTGGCGACAAGGTAGACGAAATAATCCAATCCACTGCCGTACGGCAGGTAGTCAAGATTTCTCTGGTGGACTTTTTTCCCACTTTGAAACGGCTACTCATTGGTTTTGTTCTTAAATCGGTGAAGAAAGCTATTCCCGATATGCGATCTGCTCACATCAATTTCGCAGTTGCTCTTACCAAAGGTAAGGCGGCTCGAAAAGGTAGCGATATTTCATCCTATACTGAAGGGTTGTCAGGTGAGGATACAGCGCTATTTCAATATACTTCCGGCACCACGGGGCGTAGCAAAGGTGCGGAGCTGACCCATCAAGGCATTCTAGCAAATGCGCATCAGGCAAATACTATGATCGGTCATCTACGTGGCTCTGATGGCGATACCACACTAGTGATCTTACCACTGTATCATATCACTGCTTTCGCCTTAATATTTGTAATTGGCATTACTTCAGGCGATCATCTAGTTCTTGTGCCGTCGCCCCGACCGCCCTCAAACCTAAAAACAGCGTTCGAGAATTTTGACGTCACTATCTTCATCGGCATTAACACTCTATTCGCTGCATTGATGGAAGAATCCTGGTTTCACCGCGATATGATCAAACATGTCAATTTCTGCGGCTCAGGCGGAGCAGCCCAGCAAACGGGGGTCGCTAAACGTTGGACCGAAGCGACCGGACTAGACATCTACCAAGGTTACGGCATGACCGAGTGTAGCGGTGTAATGAGTCTAAATCCCATCGGCGAAAACCGTTTGGGTTCAGTTGGCATTCCTGCTCCAGGCATGGAGGTACGCATTGTGGATGACAACAATGTCGAACAGCCCATTGGCTCACCCGGTGAATTGTTATTCAAGGGACCAACAATTATGAAGGGTTATTTCGGCCAGCCAGACGCTACCGCCGAAGCAATTAGGGACGGCTGGCTGTATTCCGGCGATATTGCAGTGATGAACGAAGACGGCTTCATCGAAATTGTCGATCGCAAGAAGGATATGATCTTGGTTTCCGGTTTCAATGTTTCACCCAACGAGATTGAGGATGTGATAACCACATTGTCCGGTGTGGTCGAAGTTGGCGTGATTGGCATTCCGGACGAAAAATCATCCGAAGTACCTATGGCCTTCATCGTCAAGAACAACGACACTGTGACAGAAGATGCGGTGATAGCCCATTGTCGGGATGGCTTAACCAATTACAAGGTCCCCAAACGAATAGAATTCGTGGATGAAATTCCTAAATCTCCCGTTGGCAAGGTCCTGCGCCGCGAGTTACGAGAGAAGGTCGTATCTTAGCTCTGCAAAAATTACAGGAAGAAATGAGCCGATGCATTCTTCCAATTCTTAATTTTCAACCTCCTCCAACGGCGGCATCTGCAGGGCGGTACGAAATGTTTTGTGATAGTGATGCAGGGCCGGTTCGTTGCGACCAAAAATGATATTCTCCAACAGACCCGTTTCTGCAGCCCGTTGGGTTGTTTCCCCCATGACGTAGTCTTCCTGTTCGATGGTGGAGTTGAAGACTTCCTTGATGGCATTCAGGCTCGGAATACCATTTTTGGCCTGGGTCAGATCATAGACCGTCTCAACGCTGACATCCTCCCCGTGGCCGTCGATCTCTGCCGCAGCAGCGATAGCGCCCTTAGTGAAATAGTGATTGATCTTAGTGATGGACTCATTTGGGTCAGTCGGATGCGGATAAAGACGCACAATATTGACGGTGCCATTGCCGATGATGAACTGAATATTGGGAAACAGAAAATACAGAGTTGTCGCGCCATCAGTCAGGCGCCAGTCCCCCTGAGGTCTATCACGAAGTTCGTCTATCATACGTCGGGGAAAGACAAAGCGGTGATTTCTGCGGAAGGTTTCGTAGTTCAAGCATTCGCCATAGGTCAATTTTCCCAGGGTATGTTTATGCAGTTTTTGGAAATGGTTCGTCTCGCCAAAGGTGTCATTAGCCAACTTCCAATTTAGTCGCTTGGTAATGGTTGTCTGCCCCATAGCAACAAGTTCCTGAAATCCCCAACCGCCCAGTTCGTCCCCCAACCCTTCCAACATATTGTCCAAATCGAGCACGCCATGGGGGTCAGGATGCAGCCAAAGCATGCCGTGGCGTTCCTCCATGGGTAGGGAAATCAGGCCATGACAGGATTTATCTATCTTGCCAAATTGATGCTCGTCGGGAATTGCAATCAAACCCCCCACGTCGTTATACGTCCATTGATGGAAGGGGCATGAAAAAGCACTGCGAGTGCCATTTTCCTCATGTTCAACCTGCACTCCGCGATGGCGGCAGATATTAACGAACGCCCGACACTGCTCATCCTTACCGCGGGTAGCCAGAATAGGAACACCAAAATCGTCCATGGTCAGGAAACTGCCGGGCTTCGGCAAGTCGTTAGATAGACCTATCAACTGCGTATGCCCTTTGAAGAACGTCTGCCATTCTTTGGCCGCCAAATCTGGACAGGTATAGACGGATGTGGGATTTCGGTACATCACACCGGCATCCACATTTTCCTTGGCATCCAGTTTTCGCATCAAGTCTTTCAGGATGTGGATTTGTGTCAGTTTATCCATGTTAACTGTTCCCCAACCACAATTTTTCCAGCGGGTTTAAGGCATGCTGCAAACGTTGTCGATATACTCGTGTTAAAAGACGGCAGACGCAGCACCTGCGAGAAGGTCAAATAGATTGGATGAGGGATGTCAATCACGCCGGCAATCGTATCATAGCCCGCAGGCCGCCCAGAGACGCATCGTCCAATAAAACATCGCCGCCCTGATTGCGTACCGTGTCTCGCGTGATAGCGAGGCCCAGGCCAACACCGCCGGTACCTTGATTACGAGAGTTTTCCAGACGAAAGAACGGCCGAAAGGCTGCTTCCCGTTCAGCCTCGGAGATTCCGGGTCCATCATCTTCGACTGTAATAACAATACTGTCGCCATCACGCCATGCAGCCAAGGCACAGTGTTTCGCATAGCGATGAGCATTCCCCAGCAGGTTGTCCAGGCACCGCTTCAGGCTTAACGGTCTGATACGACCGCGAAGCTCACCATTGAAACTGTATTCTACTTGGACCCCTTGGCGACGAGCGTCTCCCGCGGCCTCGTTCAACAGGACGTTCACATCCGTGTCCACCGCCTGTTCTCCTGCAGCATCCTCCGCGAATGCCAAATACCCCTCGATCATCCCCTCCATTTCGTCCACATCCGCCTGCATGGCGACGGCAGCGGGTGTATCCTTGAGCATGGCCAGTTCTAATTTCAGCCGGGTTAATGGCGTACGCAAGTCATGGCTGACACCAGCCAGCATTTCCGTGCGCTGACGAATGTGACGGTCTATCCGCTCTCGCATGCGTAGGAAGGCATCACCTGCCTTGCGTACTTCCACTGCACCGGAAGGCTTAAAGTTTTCCACCTCCTCGCCTCGGCCAAAATGATCAGCGGCATCCGCTAGACGCAATATGGGGCGGACTTGGTTTCGCAAAAACATGATTGCAATAGCCAGCAGTAACAAGGACGAGCCGACAACCCATAAGATCAACACTTCCAAAGTTGCCGAAGTGATACGGTTATGGGGAACCAGTACTTGCAGGTGACCTCCTTCAAACGCAACCTGGATTAAATAGTTCTTCTGGTCGGGACGGTTCTCGATGGTAAATGCCAGCTCTAAGCCTTCGTCAATGGTTCGAATTAACAACGCTTCCAGAGGTGCAACGGGTTTGGGTAGTGGTTCGACAATCAATGGCTGACCGGGAATCAGGGAAAAACTGAGGTTCAAGCGCAAATTAGCCGATTGCAGTATACGAAAACGCGCCAGGGCATCCTTTTCCCTAGTCAGGGCGGCAGCGATAAACCCAATATCGCCTGAGACACTACGGGCTAAACGGCGGGTAATTTGGTCCAGATGACGGTCGTAGAATACGATTGCAACGACGATTTGCAAAAGCACCACCGGCGCCACGACGATAATGATAGCGCGGCCAAATAGACTTTTCGGCGCCAATCTTTTCAGCATGACGGTTTACCCGTCCTGTCAGTCCAACCAGAAGACATATCCTTGTCCCCATACCGTGCACAAATGGCGTGGCTCCTTAGGATCATCCTCGATCTTGCGTCGAAGCCTAGTGATCTGTACATCCACGGCCCGTGTATTGCCCGCATCCGCCTGGGCCAACAACTCCGCACGGCCCACCGTAACGCCGGGAGAACGAGCAAACAAACGCATCATATCGATCTCTCCCGAGGTTAGCCGCACTAATTCGCCATTTCGTTGCAATTCGCCTCGCTCTAGATCGAAAGAGCAGGCCCCAAAAGTGACCAACTTCCGCTCTTCGGTCTTGGGCCCGCCCCGACGCAAAATAGCTTCTATCCGCAGCACCAACTCCCTCGGTTCAAACGGTTTCGCCAGATAATCATCCGCACCAACCTCCAGGCCCGCGATGCGGTCTGACGCTGATCCCATAGCGGTCAGCAACAGAATGGGCAGATACTTGCCCTGGCGCAAATCCTTGGTCAGATCCAGACCGCTTTCTCCCGGCATCATTAGGTCAAGCACCAAAAGGTCAAATTCTAGGCCTGACATGGCGATCCGCGCTTCCGCCACGTTGGAAGCAACAGAAACCCGAAATCCGCATTCCCCCAGATACCGCTGCAAAAGATCGCGCAAACGATCGTCATCGTCGACAACCAGGATATGAGCAGCGGCTTCGCTCATGCCGTACACTTCAGGATCGTTCAACGGATTTTAAAACAGCTTCACGCTCATCTGAGTTCAATAGATTGGTCAGCACCCTACAATAGCCAGCCACAGCTTCAGTGCCAGCCTGTCGATAGGCGCGTGCCACGCGCTTCTTTTGCGGGCTAGAAAGTTCGGCGAATAGGGTCTCTCCCCTGTCGGTAAGTGATAGCAACCTTTGTCGACGGTCACGGCGGCCCTTTTCCTGCTTTACGAAGCCCTCCCGGACCAACTGGCTAAGGACCCGGCTCAAACTCTGCTTCGTAACTTTTAGGATCGTTAGCAATTCCGTCACGGTCATGCCTGGATTGCGACCCACGAAATGCACCACGCGATGGTGCGCCCGACCAAAGCCATAGGCCTTGAGAATTTCGTCCGGATCAGACGTAAAATCTCTATAGGCATAAAACAACATCTCGATTCCGCGTATCAATTCTTCATCCCGCAGGTACAACGAAGCCGGATCCGAAAATGAGTTTGACATGGACCCATTGTACACGAGATGCGTCAATGCTGCTGACATTATTTTGGTCAGTACTTTTGACATACTTCTTGAAAATGATACGTTAAAGGTAGGTTGAGCGTAGTATATGGTCTCGGAGGCTCCGATCATGGCAACAATCGCATACGACAAGATGGAAGGTAGCATTTGGTACAATGGCGATATGGTTCCGTGGGAGCAGGCTCAGGCCCACGTGCTAACACATGGACTGCACTATGCATCTTCCGTTTTTGAAGGGGAGCGTGTCTATGACGGAGAAATCTTCAAACTGCAGGAGCATACTGAGCGTTTGATCAAATCCGCAGAAACGCTGGATTTCGAAATTCCATACACTGCAGAGGAAATCAACTCCGCTTGCCGAATAACCGTCACGAAAAATAATATCGTGGATGGTTATGTACGACCTGTGGCATGGCGCGGCTCGGAGATGATGGGCGTTTCAGCACAGGAGAACCGTATCAATCTAGCCATTGCAGTCTGGCAATGGCCCAGTTATTTCGACCCGGAAATGCGTACAGTTGGTATCCGATTGAAGACCAGCAAGTGGCGGCGACCTGATCCGGCAACGGCTCCTGTGCATTCGAAGGCAGCGGGTTTATATATGATTTGCACCTTGTCAAAACATGCGGTCGAGGCAGAAGGGTACGATGACGCTCTGATGTTGGATTGGCGCGGGCAGATTGCTGAAAGCACCGGAGCGAATATCTTCTTTGTCATTGACGGAAAGTTACATACCCCGATCCCTGATTGTTTTCTTGATGGCATAACGCGACGCACTGTGATCGACCTAGCCAGGGCACGTGGCTACGAGATCGTTGAACGCGTAATTATGCCTGATGAAATGGCAAATGCCACGGAATGCCTACTGACCGGAACAGCGGCTGAAGTCACGCCCGTGGGTGAAATTGACGATTACCGTTTCAAACCGGGCAGGATCACGGCGCAGTTGATTGAAGACTTCGACAACTTGGTGCGCCGGAAGGCTGCAGCCTGATCCGGCCACTAAAACGCGGAGAACTTAACGAGCTTTTTGAGCTGTATGCCCATTATACAGCAGAAGAAAACCGCCCGGCCTTGAGTGCCGAACGAATGGAAGAGGTTTGGCGCGAGATAGAACGTAATCCTGGTGTACATTATTTTGTTACCGAGCTGAAAGAGCGGCTAACTGCCGCCTGTATTCTAACAATCACACCCTCCATCATCCGCGGTGGCATGGGATATGGCCTCATCGAGCACGTGGTGACACATCGGAATTTTCGACGGCGCGGGCTGGCGAAAACACTCATGAAATTTGTACTGGAATTCGCCTGGACACAGGGCTGCACCGAGGTAATGCTTTTGTCCGGCCACGACCTAGGCCCGGCCCACGCAATGTACGAAGGCCTTGACTTCGACAAGGAAGAGCGTACCGGTTTTATTAAATTCCGGCCACCAGATTACAAACCATAGCGAGCCCAATGGGCTCGCACCTCAGCAGCCGCTAGTAGGTCGGACGGCAAACCCATGCTTGACAACTGGGTCGCCAAACCAAAGCGCCGCTGCAACCAACTTTTGTCCACGCCTACTACGGGCAAACGCACCTTTTCGCCAAATTTTTTTTGCAGCACCGATTTTAGGTCGCCGATGCCATCAGTCAAACCAAGATCCAGTGCCTTCGTACCAGTCCAGAATTCTCCGGTGAACAGTTTGCGCTCGCTGGCCTTCAAACGGCCGTCCCGGCGCAACCGGACATGCCGTTTGAAGGCGTCATGGATCTCCTTTTGCAAGCTAGACAGGCGCTTGATATCATCCTCCGCCATGGGCAGAAACGGATCCAATAGGCTTTTTTTACTGCCCGCGGTAAATAGTCGCCGCTCCACTCCAAATTTCTTGATCGCCTCATCAAATCCAAAGGTTGCTGCGATTACCCCGATAGAACCAATGATTGACGTCTCCGCTGTGTAAATTTCATCACCTGCGCAGGCGATCCAATATCCGCCCGAGGCCGCAACATCCTCACAAAACACATAAACCGGCATCGTTTTTTCATCGGCCAACAATCGAATGCGATCATGTATAAGAGCAGACTGCACGGGCGATCCGCCTGGCGAATTGATAGCCAAGGCAATGGCCTTGGCACCCTTCATAGAAAACGCCTTTTCCAAGGGAGCCGCGAGGGACGCCAGATTGACCGAGGGACGAAGCGGTGCGCCCTGCGCGGCAATGACGCCGTACAGCCGAACCACAGGCACGAGTGGCGCTCTGTCACGTAATGACTTGATGGGCAGTCGGCTAAGTAATGTGTCAATTCTCATGAGTGGAAAATGGTCTTTCACCGACCGGGACGCAAGGGTAGATTTAAATAATCAAATTTGGGTTGCCTGCATGTCATGAATGCTAAATTTACTCACACAACTAGACAAAATTTTAGAGGCCCTATTTTTCAATTTGAGATAAAGGAAGTTTTACGACCATTGGTGCGAAATCAAGCTAAGTGCGGGCTTGCCGGCAACAGTCATTTGGTGAATATACTGACAGCTATAACTATTGAAAAAAATGATGGCCTAAAAATCCATCGTTGCCATCGGAAGAATTCTGGGGCTTCATCATGCGATGCCTAAAGTTCTTATCGTTGGTGGTGGTATAGGCGGCCTGACAGCAGCTGCCTGTCTCCTACACGCCGGTATTCACGTCGCCGTCTACGAACAAGCTGAAGAGTTGCACGAGGTAGGTGCCGGCATCCAGCTGAGCGCCAATGCCATGCGGGTGTTGGGACACTTGGGTCTCATTGATGAGCTCAGCCAACGCGGCGTGGTCCCCGAGGCCTACCAATTTAAGATGTTTGATACGGCAGAAGTGTTGCAAGAAATACCTCTAGGCGCAGGGTATGTGAAACGCCACGGCGTGCCTTATCTGTCGTTGCATCGAGCCGACTTGTTGGATGCTTTGATTGGCGTCGTCGCTCGGCAGGACGCGGGGGCCGTGACCCTGGATGCGGCTGCAACCGACTTCGTGGAGGATGCCAATGGCGTCACCTTAAATTTTGCCGACGGTACCGAAGCTAGGGGCGATGTTCTGATTGGCGCGGATGGCATTAAGTCAATGGTGCGAAGTAAAACACTTGGCGAAACGCCAGTGCATTACACCGGTGATCAGTCCTGGCGCATTCTAGTGCCGGCGGAACGATTGCTCCCAAAACAACGGCCCGACACCGTAAATATCTGCGTCGGGCCTGGTAAGCACGGCGTGGTCTATCCAATCCGCCCTGATGGCCTGGTTAATATGGTGGGGTGCGTAGAATACGAAAACTGGGACGAAGAAAGCTGGACCGCGCGGCGGCCGTGGGCCGAAATGAAATCTGATTTCGCCGGCTGGCATGAGAATATCCAGGCCATCATTGACCATGCGGACCGTGACTTATGCTATCGCTGGGCCATGAACAACCGCCCGCCGGTGGATAGGTGGAGCACCGCTCGCACAACCCTGCTGGGCGACGCCGCCCATCCCAGCCTCCCCTATATGGCGCAAGGGGGTGCAATGGCGATCGAGGATGGCGCCGTGATCGCTCGAGCTTTGCAACAGGAAAAGGATGTGGCAGCAGCCCTGGACCTTTATCAACGCAACCGTCTGGATCGAACAGCACGCATCGTCAACGAAAGCAGTGCCAACCGAAATATGTTCCATTTGCCGTCGGAAACAGCCTTGCGCGATGCTTTTGCCCAGCGAGACATGAACGCGGAACGGAATACTTGGCTGTTTAGCTATGACCCCATGACCGTGAATTTGCGGTAGCTTTTTATTGGCTAGGATAACACGAAGAAGCTGCAATAAAGAATTTTTGGTTTAAGGGCAATGTGGCTGTTGAGCCGAAGTATTTAGTGGTGGTGCTGGCCGCGTAGCCTGTCATTCCTAGGATCCCATACAGCTTCTGCTAGGACGGAGGCGCGGCGACGCACACCAAGTATTTCAATGTCGAAGACCGTGTTGGAAGCAGAATAGGCCGGTGGCACATACGCGAAGACAAGATGTCCATTGTCAATGAATTCTACGAGCGTTATCGCTCGCACGTAGGAGCTTCCCCTGAAGGCCACGCCATGGACTATGTCCACATTTACCTGATCCTTGCCAAGGAATAAGGGCAAATCGAGCATAAATGAACAGGGAAAAGAGCCTGGCATAAATCTGGATGCCGATCGTAGATAGGTCTGTCAAGGTCGTGACAACATTGCCAACGTATTTAAAACCTTAGATTATACAAAAGGAAAAATTACTCTTTAATACAGTAATTTATAATATAAATTTAATAATTTAGATTAATATTACTGGGACCTTATGAGCAGCGGAAGTTGACCGTGGGACGGGCGCGTCACGGCTTGATTATCCAACTCGCTACTACTTGAGTTTACCAAGTTCCAGGTCTAACATCACAACCATAAATAAAAGGGAGGGTTAATAATGACGTCTAATAATAAGGTAACAGACAGTAAGATATCCAAAGCATCACCCAGTCGTCGGAAGTTCCTGCAGGACGCGGCCTTTGTGACCGGCGGCCTGGCGGGCATACTCGCGACCGGCATCGCCCCGGCAACGGCGCAGTCACGCGAACTGAAAATGCTCGTGAACTCGCATTTCGTGCCGGCATCCGATGCGGAATTGGAACGGCAGTTGGCAGAGTTCGGCAAGGCGGCCGGTGTCAAGACACGTCTCGACCGTGTCGCACATTTGCAATTACCGGCGGTTCTAGCCGGTGAGGTGCAGGGGCAAAAGGGACATGATCTGGTTGCCGTGGGTAACTCCAACCCACATCTCTATTCCAAGCATCTGGAAAATGTCGACGAACTTTATGAGTCAATTGGCAAGGCCGGCGGCGGCTGGACAGATGGAACGGTAGGCAAGGGCTCGGATGGACACCACAAGGCCATCCCATGGTTCTTTATTTCGTTCCCCTTGGCGCTGCGCACGGATCTGATCGCCGAAATTGGCGAGAACCTACCCGATACCTGGGACGATGTGCATCGCGTAGGCTCCAAGCTAAAGAAAAAAGGCAATCCACTCGGCATCCAAATTGCCCATTCGGTTGATTCTAACATGATACTGCGTGGCATTCTTTGGTCTTATGGCGCTAAGTTGGTGGAACCGGACAGCAAAACAGTCGCCGTCAATTCAAAAGAGACGCTGGAGGCCTTCAAGTTCATTAAGGCACTCTATGATGATGCCATGACCGACGAAGTCCTGGCCTGGGACGACCGCAACAACAACGTGTGCTTGAACTCCGGTAAGTGCAGCATGATCCTGAACCCGATCAGTGCCTACCGTTCGGCGGTCAAGGCCAAGACTAAGGTCCCCGGCACTGACCGGTTGGTCCATCAATCGATCACTCACATCATGCCGCCCAAGGGGCCGGTGGGCCGCCATATGGCTGCGTCTTTCAACAACGCTGGTGTTTGGAAGTTTGCCAAGGAAAAGGAATTGGCCAAGGAGTTTCTTGCCTTCCATTTCTCAAAGGAGAACGCTGAGAAGCATTTGACGGCCAGTAAGGGATACAACCAGCCGGTGCTTGCCGGTAATGCGCTGCATCCTCTCTATGCATCCAACTCCAAGTATTATTTTGCGCCATTTATCGGCTGGTACACGCATGCCATTGGCTGGCCTGGCGTGCCGACCGCGGCCGTGCAGACGGTCGTTGATCAATACCTGCTGCCGGATGCCCTGGCATCCGTGGCGGTTAACAAGGCTACGCCGGAAGACGCAATCAAGAAGTTGGAAAGGCAAATGAAGCGGATCTACAAACGAGCCGCCAAACGGGCGTAACCAGAGTTCTGAGCGCCAATAAAGAGACTTGTCTTATTGAGCATCTTCGGGTGATTGACGAGCCATGGTAAGCGTACCTAATGTCGAGCGGGCGGTGGCAGCGTCACCGCCCAGCTCATTCCGTTTGCGGATGAAGAAACGCGTCGGACCGGATATTGACGGCTACGGGTTCATGTTGCCCGCGATCATCGTCATGATTTCGCTGGTGGTTTATCCCTTCTGCTTGGCAATCTGGTTCAGTGTCTCTGACGCATTTGTCGGCGAGCCGGCGTCGTTTATCGGTCTGGAAAACTTTATCTATATCCTGACCGAAGATGACATCTTTATTGAGACAATCTGGAACACCTTGCTGTTCGCATTTTGGTCAGTCCTCTTCAAGGTGGTTCTGGGTCTTAGCTGTGCGCTGTTGTTGCAGCGTATTCTGAAGCTAAGGCGCTTTTTCCGCGGCTCCGTGTTGCTTCCATTCGTTGCGCCAACAGCGCTCTCCACGTTGGGTTGGTGGTTGATCCTTGACCCCACCTACAGCCACATCAACTGGGTTCTAGCGAACATGTGGCCGTTCTCGACGTTTGGCTACGGACCCTACAATTTCTTAGGCAATCCAACCCTGGCCATGGCCTCGGTGATCTTTGTCAATATCTGGCGCGGCATACCGTTTTTCATTATCACCATCCTGGCTGGACTGATGGCGATCCCGGAGCATCTTTACGACGCCGCTGAAATCGACGGTGCCTCAACCTGGAGGAAATTCCGCTCCATCACTCTCCCGTTGTTGCGGCCGGTGCTGGCCATCATCATCCTGTTCTCGACCATCTTCACGTTAGGCGAATTCAACATCATCTATGTACTGACCAGGGGCGGTCCGATGAATTCGACACACCTGTTCTCCACCTACTCTTTCATGTACGGAATCCTCAACCACGAAATCGCACTAGGTGCAGCCGTGGCGTTGTTCTTGTTCCCGATCTTGGTATTCATCGTGATCTTTTTGCTGCGGATGGTGAGAAGGGATACTTCACATGAGCTCTAATCCCACAACGATTACAATCGGTGACGGCCAGGAGTTGGTCGTCAACAAGGTGCCACTCTGGCGAAGGCGCAAAGCAGCAGCAAATTATATCGCGCTGTTGCCTTACGTATTCTTCGCGCTGTTTCCCTTCTACATCATGTTCATTACCTCGATTAAGACGGATCAAGAGATCAACAACCTTGGCCAATCACCGTTCTGGGCTACCGGCATCGCCACCGAGCACTATGTCTATCTAGCCAGCAATACCAGTTTTTTCCAACACTGGTTTGTGAACACCCTGATCGTCACGGTAGCCGTTACCATCATATCGGTATCGATTGGGATACTCGCCGCCTATGCCCTAGCGCGGTTGCGTTTTCGCGGCGTTGAGGTGTTCGGCGTTGCCGTCTTCATTACCTATTTGATACCGCAGACGCTACTCTTTATTCCGTTGATCGATGTCATCAACACCATTGACGACTATGTCCCGATCCGCGATACCTACTGGTCCTTGATCCTGACCTATCCGACTTTCCTGATTCCGTTCGTGACTTGGCTGCTAATGGGCTATTTCAAGACCATCCCGGTGGAGGTGGAAGAATGCGCCTATCTGGATGGCTGCTCGCGTCTTGGTGCGCTATTCCGGGTCGTATTGCCTATGGCGATCCCCGGCATCATGTGCGCCATTTTGTTTTCCATCACGCTTAGTTGGAACGAATTGCTTTATTCCCTGGTGTTTATTCAGGACGAAACCGCGAAGACCATTTCCGTCGGTGTCATAACCGAACTGATCCGGGGTGACATCTACTATTGGGGTTCACTGATGGCCGCCTGCTTTATTGGCGCGTTGCCGATTATCATGATCTATGGCTTCTTTATGGACTACTTCACCTCCGGTCTGACGGCTGGTGCGATTAAGTAAGCAAATACGCAATAGGACGGCCTACGCTCCGCGGCCGGCGCAATAGCAGTAAAGAAGAAAGAAAGAAGAGTATGTAATGGCCGATATTCAATTGAGAGATCTCTGGAAGTACTATGACGATGTCGCCGCCGTGCGGGGCATCAATCTGGATATCGAGCACAATGAATTCATCGCCCTGGTCGGCCCTTCGGGCTGCGGCAAGACTACAACTTTGCGCATGATTGCGGGACTGGAAGATATCACTGCCGGCGATATCCTGGTCGGCGAGCGTATCATCAACGAGGTCGCGCCTAAAGACCGCGACATCGCCATGGTTTTCCAGAATTACGCTCTCTACCCACACATGAGTGTTTATCAAAACATGTCATTCGGTCTGCGGCTGCGCAAGACGCCGAAGGACGAAATCGATGATCGGGTCAGGGCTGCGGCGGATATCCTGAATATTGGCGAACTTTTAGATCGCCGGCCGAAACAACTATCCGGTGGCCAGCGCCAGCGCGTCGCCATGGGCCGTGCCATCGTCCGCAATCCCCAAGTCTTCCTTTTCGATGAACCCTTGAGCAACCTGGATGCCAAGCTCCGGGTGCAGATGCGGACGGAAATCAAGAAAATTCACCAGCGGGTTCAGACAACAGTCGTCTATGTCACCCACGACCAAGTTGAGGCGATGACCCTGGCTGACCGGATTGTCGTGATGAACGAAGGTATCATTGAGCAGGTCGGCTCGCCGGAGGAAATGTACGACGCCCCCCAAACCCTATTCGTGGCTGCCTTCATCGGCTCGCCTTCGATGAATTTCCTTCCGTGCCATGTCGAAGCCACGGACAGCGGTTTGTCCATCCGGCTGACGGAAAATCTGTCGTTTGCTGTACCTGCGGACCGTGTGGACCGCTACAGTCCCTGTATTGGAAAGGAGATGCTGTTTGGCATTCGACCTGAACATGTGACCGACAAACGCCCACATACCGATCCAACATATCACGATTTTACTTCCGATGTTGTCGTCCTCGAACCAATGGGCATCGATACCATGGTGTTCATCAAAATCGGCGAGACCGAAATCACCGCTCGGTCTCGGCCGCGGGCCGCCGGTCAGGTCGGCCAGCCGATGGACTTCACCATCGACATGGCTCATATGCATTTGATAGATCAGGAAACGGATATCGTCTTATAGCCACCCACATCGCCAAGATGCCGCACAATTGCTCCCACAAGCTCTTGCCTTAGAATTTGAGTACCGACCAACCGGAATATCAAGTTGCTTAACAGCGTTTTTTCACCGGATGGCTACGAAGGCAGCGCAAATTGAATAGAAAATAATTTGGATGGCCTTCCGACCCCGATTGAGAGAACTGGCGCATGAATCTTGCGCTGCCATATGGCTACCGCAGCGATGTCTGATATCACTCACTTACGGCACCAGAACTGGTACATACTGTTAAAGGTTTGCGGGTTATCCTGCTCAAACGCCCACCAGTGATCGAGCGTGCCGGACGGCTCATCGCCCGGAAAGACGTCTACGTAGGCCTGCAAGGTTTCGTCCGGCAGGCTAAAGCCGTGAAATTTGAGACCGTGGGCAGTCATGAAGTCGCTAATTTCCGGAATCGCACATGGCCGCTCACTAACATGCAAGGCGAGATCGCGAAAGCCGCTCTTGGTGAAAAAATCAGCTGATTGCTTCAACACAAAACCGTTTTCACCGGACGTACGGTCCATCAGCTTTCGACGGTAGGCGCGTAGCCCATCATCGTCCGCGTCCGGACCCGGCCAATCCGGGTCTTCGGACAGCGCTTGAATAGCCCTGCGCGAAACAGCGCTGTATAGCCCGATCAGCATCAGCCCGCCGGGACGGAGCCGGTCGAGCAGCGCGCGCCATCCTTCATAGGGATCAACCATGTGATGCAGGACGCCGACACATTCGATCACATCGAAGCGGTCAACGGTCTCGTCGAGACACAGGATGTCGCCGATCGCAAAGCGTAGGTTCGACACCCCCAGCGCTTCGGCCATACGCACACCGTAGGCGAGGCTCGGCGCGCTTAAGTCAATCGCTAGCACCCGCGCCCCGTTGCCGTAACCAATGGCCGTATGTACTGCTTGACGACCGGTTCCGGCGCCAGCGATCAGAACGTCGCACGGCCCGTCGATCACGGCGAGTTCATCGGCGGAGAAATGGCCGCGCATGCGATCCTTGGCACTTCCCAGTTGCGGCGCCTGCAAGCAGAGCCAACGGGGATAGGGATCGTTCGTATATTGGTCGGCGACCCGGCGCGAGGTTTCGTCGGTGACTGCCGTCAACCGGCGCAGGTTGTCCGCATGCGCGACCTCGACCCGGCGGGCATCCAGTTCCTCACGCAGCACGGCGCGCAGGGCTCGGGGCGACACCTGGTCGGCAGCGCGCACCTCATCACCGAGCGTTTCATGAAACGGACGGTACAATGACCACAGCAGGAACCCGCCGCCCGCCGCCGCATCGCCTTCGAACATCGCGTCGATATCCACATTCAGTTCGTCTAGGAGAGCCCTTTCATCTTCATCGGCGAAGAAAACGTACTCGTTGTTTAGGCACTGCCGAATCAGCACACAAGCGAATTCATAGACCGGCCGCGCCAGGAGCAGCGTTGGAGACAGCAGCAGGCGTCGCCGCAGCGCGGTTATCAGGAATTCGATCTCGATGTCGGCGACAACGCCATGGGTCAGGGCAACCGCGAACAATCTGTCGCGCAACAGCCGCGCACCCTTACGGGTGAGCAGGGCCGCCGCTGCATCCCAGCCTTCGGCCCGGCCACGCGCCAGCGCGTCGGCAAGTGGCGGGCGGGATTTCAAAAAGGCAAGTGCGCCGTTGCACAGCGCTTGCCGGTCAACATTCGCAAACGCGAACGCGGCTTCCAGACCGCGTGGTGAAATTTTGGCCTGGGCGCTGAATTCGTAGCGCTGCATCAACGCGGCGAGCAGACGCGCGGCCTCCAGATAATTCGGCCGTGACGCCAGCGCGCGCGAGCACTGCGCGACCGCCTCAGCCGCCTCAGGTCCCGTCAAAGGCCCATTCACCTTCAACAACTCCTTCCCAGAGATTGAACACTCTGCCTACTGGTTACAAAGTAGCGACTCTGAACTACTTTAGTTCGACATCAAACGGCCCGCGTCTCCATCAGCTGGTCGAGCCAGTCCGGATTCATTTCCGGCACTGAGGAAAGTAGCAGTTCAGTATATTCTGGATGCGGTGGCGAGAGGATATCGCTTTTTAGGCCCTGTTCCACTACTTCGCCCTGGAACATCACCACGATCTCGTCGGAAATGGCACGCACCACGGCAATATCGTGACTGATGAATAGATAGGTTATATTGAATTCTTGTTGCAGCCGTAGCAAGAGTTGCAGAATTCCTTCTTGCACGATCTGATCGAGAGCCGAGGTGACTTCATCGCAGATGATGATTTCCGGATCGGCTGCCAGCGCCCGGGCAATGCAGATCCGTTGTTTCTGGCCACCGGAAAGTTCGTCGGGTAAACGATCAATAAAGCTCTCATCCAGTTCGATCATTTCCAGCAATTCGACCACCCGCTGATCGCGCTGACGGCTGCGGAGGCCATGATAAAATTCCAATGGCCGGCCGATAATTTCTCCAACCATTTGCTTCGGGTTCATTGCCGTATCAGCCATTTGATAGATCATCTGAATGCGTCGCAACTGGTCCTTGTTCCGGTCCTTCAGGGTCAATGGCAAGGCTTCGCCATTAAAATCTATGACACCTTGTGATGGCGGCAATAGACCGGTTATAACACGCGCCAGGGTCGACTTGCCCGAGCCGGATTCTCCTACCACCGCCACGGTCCGGCCACGCGGTAATTTAATAGAAACGTTGTGCAGAACCTTGACACCGCCGCCATATGCTGCGTCGACACTGTCAATAAATAGTGCGATGTCTTCGCTTTTATTCTCCGGTTTTTCCAAAGCGCGTACAGACCAGAGCGATTTCGTGTAATCCATCTCCGGTTCCGCCAACATCTTACGGGTCTCGGCTTCCTCCACTTCCAAACCGTAGCGCAAGACCTTGATGACATCAGCCATTTGCGCCACTACCGCCAAATCGTGGGTAATGTAGATGGCGGCGGTGTGAAATTTGTCGACGATGTTGCGCATCGCCACCAGCACCTCCACCTGGGTGGTAACATCCAGAGCGGTGGTCGGTTCATCGAAAATGATTAAATCCGGACGCGGCGACATGGCCATCGCCGTCATCACTCTTTGTAATTGACCACCGGAAACCTGATGCGGATAACGAATGCCAATGTTAGCTGGATCCGGCAATTGCAAGTTGCCAAAGAGACCGACCGCGTCGGCTTTGGCGTCGCTATGCCTCATCTTGCCTTGGTTTACCACGGCTTCAATTGTTTGATCCATCAGCCGATGTGCAGGATTGAAGGCTGCGGCGGCCGACTGCGCCACATAAGCAATACGGTTCCCCCACAATCGTCGCCGTTCGCCTTCCGGAACACCCACCAATTCGATACCGTCAAATTTAATGCTACCGCTGGTGAGGCGACAGCCCGGTCGGGCAAATCCCATGGCCGCCAAACCTAGGGTCGACTTTCCGGCGCCAGATTCGCCGATCAGTCCCAACACTTCGCCTCGCCGCAGGGTCAGATTGATGCCCTTAATAATTTCATGCCAGCGCTCATCGCTAAAGCCATCGATCACGACCTCCTGCATCTCCAACAGGATTTCTCCTTTTTGCCCTTGGCCGTGATCAATGCTCATCGCGTAGTCCACTCGTCTTATGCAGGAACCAATCGACCACAAAATTGACAGCAATGGTCAACAGGGCAATGGCCGAAGCCGGCAATAGCGGAGTTAAGGCGGCGGTAATGTCATATTGCGCGAATTGGATCAGCGAGGCATTGTCTCGCACCATGGACCCCCAATCGGCGGTGGGCGGCTGGATACCAACGCCGAGGAATGACAAAGCCGCAATCGACAAAAACACGAAACAAAATCGCAAGCCAAATTCGGCCACCAGCGGCGGCATGATATTAGGCAAGATTTCACGTCTCATGATGCGGCCCAAATTTTCTCCACGCAGATGCGCCGCCTCGACATAATCCATCACGACGACATTCATTGCCACCGCCCGGGTTAAACGAAACACCCGGGTGGAATCGAGAACGGCGATGATGAGGATCAGGTTCACAATCGTCGAGCCGAAGATCGCGATTAGCATCAGGGCAAAAATTAGACTCGGGATTGCCATCAGCACATCAACTACCCGGCTTAAACCCTGGTCAAGCCAGGAACGGTTAATAGCCGCAACCAGACCCAAGCAGCCGCCAATGACGAAGGCCAACAGTGTCGTCGCCAGGGCGAAACCGATAGTGTTACGGGCACCAAATATCAGACGGCTTAAGACATCGCGACCGATCTGGTCCGTGCCGAAAAAAAACTCTCCTCCCCATGGCTCAAACGGTTTCTTAAACACCTGTGCTTCGCCATACGGTGCCAGCAATGGAGCGAATATTGCCACAAACAAGTAGGCAAAAATGATAATCATGCCGAACCAGGCGGTTGGCGGGGCATTTTTCAGACTGATCCAAATGCGCTGAGCGCGGGTGCGGCGTTGAAGGACGAGAGCGACTTCCCCGGAGGCCGAGTAGGTTTCATTGTCCCCGCTCATCGTGGATGCAACAATCTCGGATTGGTGACGATGCCGATAATATCAGCGACCAAATTCAACAGTATATAGGTAGCGGCAAAAATTAAGGCGCAGGCCTGTACCACCGGAATATCGCGGCTAGAAACCGCGTCGACCATCAACTGCCCGGCCCCGGGGTAGACGAACACCACTTCGACCACGACCACGCCAACAACTAAATAGGCCAGATTGAATGCGATCACTGTGGCAATCGGCGCCCAAGCATTTGGCAATGCATGTTTAATAATAACCATGGACCTGGATAGGCCCTTCAAACGCGCCGTTTCGATATAGGCGCTGGCCATCAGGTTGATGATGGCGGCTCGGGTCATACGCATCATGTGCGCGACGATAACCAGTGTCAGCGTGATCGCTGGTAGCGAGGCCTTGTATATTCGCTCGCCCAGTGGTGTCGCCTCCGTCACATTAGCCAGCGATGGTAATACCGGCCATAACGAAGCAAACAAAACAATTAGAATATAGGCGACAAAAAACTCCGGAAAAGAAATCGTTGTCAGTGTTGACGAGTTGATCACTCGGTCATAAATGGAATTACGGTAAAGCGCTGTGGTGATCCCAAGAAACAGCGACAATGGTACAGCGATGATCGCTGTCATGCTCGCAAGGAACAGAGTGTTCCATAATCTTGGCCCTACTAAATCGGCGACTGGTCGTGATCGATCAATCCCCGATGCGGCCCGACCGGAAAACGATGTGCCGAGATCCCCCTGCATCACCGAAGCGACCCAGTTGAGATAACGCTGCCAAGCCGGCTTATCCAGGCCTAATTCCTCGCGGAAGGCTTGCACCGTCTCAGGTAGAGCCGCCTGTCCCAGAACCGCTTCGCCGAAATCTCCGGGTAGCATTTGGATTGAGCTGAAAATAATCAACGAAACTAAAAACAGCGTCATCACGCCCAAAACGAGGCGCTTCAGTACCGTCGACATGATGGGATGCAAATTTACCCCCGTATTTTCTTAGAAGCCTAGGCCAAACATGCGACGCCTGTAACCCTGGCTAGAACACCTGGGCTCGTTCACCGTGAAGCTGGCTTGCCCTAAATCTTGCTGTCGGTATTTGCTTGTTTGAAACAAATCACGATAACATAAGCGGAAGCCGCCAACTAGGCCTAGGAACGGTTCAAGTTGGCGGAGGCGATTTTTTTCTAACAGGGAAAATACAATGGACACTATGAAAAAGATTTACCTCGATCAGCAATCCAAAAAGCTTACGACGCGACAAATCGATCGACGGCAGTTCATCTTATCGATGCTGGCGGCGGGGATGGCCTTGCCCACGGCTATTTCGATGGCGGGGGAAGCCATGGCCGCCACGCCAAAAAAGGGTGGTAAAATAAGGATCGGCTTTGGGCACGGTTCAACCACGGATTCACTGGATCCCTCGACCTTCGAAAATGGATTTTCGACTGCCGTTGGCTTTCTTTACGGTAACCATCTGACCGAGGTGGACAACAAGGGTAATTTGGTTCCGGAATTAGCGGCGAATTTTAGTCCCAGCGATGATGGCAAGGTTTGGAATTTTGAATTGCGAAAGGGTGTTGAATTCCATAACGGCAAAACGCTATCGGCCGATGATGTTATCACCTCGATCAACTACCACCGGGGCGAAAAATCAAAATCTGCGGCCAAAGGCATTTTGACGGCTGTAAAGAATATCCGTAAAGACGGCAATAATAAGGTGGCTTTCGAGCTAGAGTCAGCTAACGCTGATTTTCCCTATATCATGTCCGACTACCACCTAGTGATCATGCCCTCCAAGGATGGTAAGATCGATCCGACTTCGGGGATCGGTACCGGCCCATATAAGCTCACGAATTACGAGGCGGGTGTGCGGGCAGAAGCCAAGCGCCATCCAAACTATTTCAAGTCCGGACGGGCTCATTTCGATGAAGTGTTGTTCCTGTCTTTGATTGACGTCACAGCGCGGCAAAATGCGCTAATGAGCGGCAATGTGGACGTTATTGATCGGGTCGATCCTAAAACGGTGGACTTGCTGGCGCGCAACCCCAATATCAAAATCATGGAAAATACTGGCACGCTGCACTACACCTTCCCGATGCGTTTGGATGTAGAACCGTTTGGAAATTACGATCTTCGGATGGCTTTGAAACTGTCCCTGAAACGTCAGGAAATGGTTGATAAGATCCTACTCGGTCATGGCGCCCTGGGTAACGACCACCCGATCTCGACGGCAAACCGCTACCATGCCTCGAACCTACCGCAGCGCGAGTTCGATAAGGACAAAGCGGCCTTCCATTACAAGAAGTCCGGTCACTCCGGTACGATCAAACTCTCCGCTTCGGACGCCGCCTTTGCCGGTGCCGTCGACGCAGCGCAATTGATCGCAGCTTCAGCCAAGGAAGTCGGCATTGATATTCAGGTCGTGCGCGAGCCAAAAGACGGTTATTGGTCTAACGTTTGGAACAAGAAGGGCTGGTGTGCCTGTTATTGGGGCGGTCGTCCAACGGAAGACTGGATGTTCTCGTCGGCTTATGTGGATTCTACCAAATGGAACGACACCGCTTGGAAAACCACAGATGGGGCGAAGAAATTCAACAAACTCGCCGTCCAGGCTCGTGGTGAACTGGATGAAAGCAAGCGCCGCGCTTTGTATGCTGAATGTCAACGTCTGATTAATGACGACGGTGGCGCCATTGTTGCCATGTTCGCCAACTATATCGAAGGCCTCTCGAAGAAGGTCGCCCATGACAAAGACGTCGCGGCCAACTGGGGCCTCGACGGTGCTAAGGCAGCGGAACGTTGGTGGTTTGCTTAAGATAACCAACGAGTAATCACTCAGACAATAATCGTCGGCGGCGGGTTACCCCGCCGCCGATTGTTTTTGCTTTGGTGAGATTTGAATGGCCGGTTTAACGTCGTCAGCAGACTTAAAATATCAAGCTAGCAATATGGCAGACGAACATTGTGAAATATGTTGGTAATTTTGATCACGAAGTGGTGGAGGATCCGGATCTAGGTATTGTCTTGCCCGATGGCTGCCGCCTGTCGGCTCGAGTGTGGATGCCTGAAAGCGCCGTTTCGGAACCAGTTCCGGCGATCCTTGAATATATTCCTTATCGAAAACGCGACGGCACCGCGCCCAGGGACGCGGTGACCCACCCCTGGTTTGCCGGCCATGGCTACGCCTGCGTGCGTGTCGATATGCGCGGCAGCGGCGAATCCGAAGGCCTATTGTTGGATGAATACACCGCCCAAGAATTGGAGGATGCCTGCGACGTCATCGCCTGGCTGGCTGAGCAGCCCTGGTGCGATGGCAATATCGGCATGATGGGCATCTCTTGGGGCGGTTTCAATGGTTTGCAGGTAGCGGCCCTTAATCCGCCGGCCTTGAAAGCGATCATCTCTATCTGCTCGACGGTGGACCGTTATGCCGACGACATCCACTACAAAGGTGGTTGTCTGCTGATCGAGAATTTCGGTTGGGCGATGACTATGCTGGGCTATTCAGCGCGGCCACCAGACCGAGCCCTGGTCGGAAACAAATGGCATCAAATGTGGCGGGAGCGACTTACCCGTCAACCGCTCCACCTGTCGACATGGCTGCGCCATCAGCATCGCGACGATTATTGGAAGCACGGGTCGGTCTGTGAGGACTATGGCGCTATCAAGGCGGCGGTTCTATCGATTGGTGGATGGCATGACGGTTACCGTAATACCGTCAGCCATCTGGTGGAAAACGTTGAAGCGCCGGTCAAGGGCATTATCGGCCCGTGGATACATAAATATCCCCACATTGCCGGTCCGGCACCAGTTATCGGATTCCTGCAGGAGGCTAGGCGCTGGTGGGACCGTTGGCTCAGGGGCAAGGCTACTGGCGTCGAGCAGGATCCGGCCTACCGGGCCTATGTGATGGATTCTTTGAAGCCAAAACGCTGGCATCCCGTCCGGCCCGGCCGTTGGATCGCCGAGGCGGAATGGCCCGCAGCAGGTATTTCGCCGCTGATTCTCCATTTCGCCGTTAATGGATCATTGTGCGATACGCCAGTGCGCATCGACGCGGAAATTTGTTCTCCACAGGACTGCGGCGCGCAATCCGGAGAATATTTCCCCTTTGCCTATAGTGATGAGTTTCCCGGTGAGCAGAGTGTCGACGACGACAAGTCATTATGTTTCGACAGCCCGGTCCTGGACCTGGGTTGGGACATCGTCGGTGCGCCGATTGTTCATTTCACCGGCAGCAGCGACAAATCCACCGGTCAAGTGGCGGTGCGGTTATGCGACCTGCGACCCGACGGAACTTCGGCACATATCACCTTCGGCGTATTGAACTTGACCCATCGGCAATCCCATGAAACGCCGATGCCGTTGGTACCAGGCGAGGACTTTCAAGTCAGTTTTAAATTGGATCAGATCGCCTACCGCCTACCGGCCGGGCATCGCCTACGTGTGGCGGTTTCGACGGCCTATTGGCCCTTTATCTGGCCTTCGCCGGAAGCGATTACCCTGCATCTGCGGGCCGGTCGCGTGGAACTGCCCTTGCGCCCGCTCGCTACGAGCGACGAGTGGTGTTTCGATGCAGCGGAGGGCTCGCCAGCACAGCGGGGCGAAGTTATGCGGCGGCCTTCCTATGCTCGAGAAACAACACAGGACCCCATCAGCGGCAAAACTACCACCTGCATTGATTGTGATTTTGGGCAGGTCCGAGATCTCGACATCGACCTAATCTCTGGCCACCGTATGACAGAAACCTGGACTATCCTGCCACAAGATCCGACCACGGCTCGGGGCGAAGCGGAATGGGAACACATCGGGGGCCGCGAGGGCAGTCTGTGGCGTATTCTGGCGCGCGGTGAAATCCACTGCGATAGGGAGTATTTTTACATTTCCGCCAAACTGCAATGCT
>CAZDQC010000021.1:13064-37913 GCA_964507245.1 uncultured Rhodospirillaceae bacterium | reverse complement strand
CGCCGGTAAATGTGGCAGAAGAATCCTTAAAGGCCGACATGGATGACCTATCTAACACCAGAAAAAAGATCACCGATACGATCTATTACATCGCCGATGCCACCATCATCCAGGAAGCCACACAACAGACCACCGATCGTTTTGGAGACGAGCAGATTGATTACGAAATCGCCGGCATTAACGCCTCGGTCCAAAGCCCAAGTTGGACGCACAGCCTTACCCACCCTAAAACAGAAGTAATAACTAAGCTTCTATTTTGCGATATTCGTGGCGCCTTTGGCGCTATTGAAGGATAGGGAGTTGATCATGCGGGTCGCGGTTATTGGGGTTGGCCATTTTGGCAGTTTGCACGCAGAAAAATACGCCGCCATGGATGGCGTGGACTTGGTCGCGGTTGTTGATCAGGACATTGAAAGAGGAGCGGAAATCGCTGCTAGACAAGGTTGCGAAGCTTTGACTGATTTTAACAAGTTGGCGGGTCGGGTCGACGCGGCTTCTCTAGCTGTACCCACGAGTTTGCATTACGATATTGGCCAGGCTGTATTGGAGTTGGGTATCAATCTTCTAGTGGAGAAACCGATTACGGAAACCGTGACCACCGCCAACGCCCTGATCGCCACCGCTAAAGCTCGGGACTTGACCATGCAGGTAGGACATCTAGAGCGATTTTCGCCGGCCTATTTCGCCTTAGCCGAGCAAGTCAGCAACCCGCTGTTCATCGAAGCCAATCGAATTGCGCCGTTTCAACCTCGAGCCAAGGACGTCAATGTGGTCCTGGATCTGATGATTCATGACATTGATCTGATCACAGCCCTGGTAGGCGCACCTTTGATTTCGGTTGACGCGGTGGGCGCAGCTGTCGTTTCGGAAATGGAAGACATCGTCTCCGCCCGACTTGGATTTGCCTCCGGTTGCGCCGCCAATTTAACTGCCAGTCGAGTTAGCCTGAAGACAGAGCGGTCGATGCGAATTTTCCAGCCTGACTCCTATCTGGTGGCTGATCTGGCTCAACGCAAGGTAACCTCGCGACGCAAAGGTGATGGTGAGATGTTCCCCGGCATCCCAAATATCGAGACAGAAGAATTTAGCTTCGAGGAAACGGACGCTTTAGCCGCGGAAATCGGCGCCTTTATTCACTGCGTACGTAACAAGGAAACGCCGGCGGTTACAGGCGAAGCCGGCCGCGACGCGGTCCAGGCTGCCCAAATGATTACCGATAGCCTGCAGTCACATAGGCGTTTGTTAGAGCGAAGCGGCGTAATTTAATTCCGGTATTCGGGCTCTTCCCGATCCAGTATCCGTTTCAGCGCCGTAAAATGACGTTCCGCCACCTTGGTACGTTCGACGCTCATCTGTTGTTTCACCCTGTTTCGCACCTCTTGCGAAATTGTCCGTAACTTACCCCCCGTGGACCGGGCCAGAACCTGGAATTGAGCAGCGCGCTCTAGGTAAAAAAGGTCGTTGAAACACTCCGCCACCGTGGGTCCCACGGCCATGACACCATGGCTGGCCATCAGCAACAAACTGCGATTGCCAAGTTTCGCCGCCAGGCGATCCCCTTCACAGTCATCCAGAGCCAAGCCTTCATAATCATCGTCATAGGCAATGCGGTCGTCGAACATCAGCGCGTTCTGTTCGCACATTAGTAATCGTCCGTCTTCCAAAAGGGTCAAGGCTGTCGCGTGGGGTTGATGAGTATGCATAGCCACTTTCGCAGTCGGACAAGCCAAATGCACCCGGCTATGGATGAAAAACGCTGAATCCTCCACCTCGTTGTCCCCCTCCAGCACCACGCCTCCGGCATCGCACAAAACCAGGGAAGACGCAGTAATCTCCGACCAATGCCAGCCATATGGATTGATCAAGAATCGATCACCTCTCGCCACACCATCGTCACCCACCACGGCCATGGAAAAATGGTTATCCACACCTTCATTCAAGCCCAAGCGGGCGGCCCATCGAAGCGACGCCGCCAAATCAACTCGCATTTGCTCAATATCCATTTTTTCCTCCACAACACATCGCCATTTTTCCAACAATGTGCCGATACCGTGCCACATCCGCAACCTGCAAAATAATAAAGGATATCAATCGTGAAATTCCTTAAACGTCTGTTAAGAACCGCCGCAAATTATACCAAATGACCCGCTTTTGGTTGGCAAAAAGAGAATTGCGTCCACAAATCCAGTTGCATCCAGCCGGCAGCCCAACAGATCTATAATGTTACCTGTGCCACGGACAAGGTTGACACAACGCTTTCTATGCTGAATGCCAATCCAGTCAAAATTAGTTTCTGCCTCCGGAGCCATGGTATCCGCCAGGATTTGAAGACTACCGATATTCGCGGAACGCTGGTGCAGAATGTATTCTGGCGCTGACTATTTGCCATTCCTTAACCAAAGCAAAACGGATGACAAGTCGCCCACCTACTGGATATGCTGCGGCCCTCTAACCTGGAGTAGTTAACAGATGAAAATCTCTTCAACCATCCGCCGCAATATGCAAGTGAACGGCAAAGGGACGGCTACGATTTTTGCTGGCCGACAGCATAGTTGGAACCAGTTTGGCGAACGCATTGCTAAACTGGCCTCGGGTTTGAGCAAACTTGGCCTCGACCAAGGCGATCGAGTGGCGGTGCTGTCATTGAACAATGACCGATATATGGAAAGCTATTTTGGTGTGCCTTGGGGTGGCTTCATTCTCGTTCCCATTAACACGCGCCTTGCTCCTCCGGAGATTGAATTCTGGTTAAACGACTCCAGCGCCACGGTCTTGATGCTGGACGACGCCTTCGTGGGCATGTTGCCAAAAATTCAAGCCCAGTTGGAAGCTGTTAAGCACGTGGTCTATTTGGGAGATGGTGCCACGCCTACGGGTATGATTAACTATGAAGGATTGTTGGAGGGGACCTCCCCCGCACCGGCGGCAAATACAGACAGCAATGAACTGGCCATGCTGTATTATACCGGCGGCACTACGGGCCGTTCCAAAGGCGTCATGTTGAGCCAGCACAACGTCCTTTACAATGCCCTGCAATTTGCACCGAAAGTTGGCTTCCGAGCCAACTCGGTCTACATGCATGCTGCGCCCATGTTCCATATCGCGGACGGCACCTGTACTTACGCCATCGCCACCTCAGCCGGCACCTCGGTAATACTGCCTGCATTTGAGCCCAAGGCCGCCCTAAACGTTATTCAGGATTACAAAATCTCCATCACCATCTGGGTCCCGACGATGGTCAACATGGCGGTTCATTATCCCGGCGTGGAAGAATTTGATCTGACCAGCCTAGTTGACATCCTATACGGTGCATCCCCAATGCCCGAGGCAGTTGTCAGACGCGCCATGGAGGTTATGCCCCATACAAGGTTCCATCACGCCTATGGACAAACAGAATCAGCACCCATCCTGACCATGTTGGATCCCGACCGTCACATTCCGGATATTCCCACTGGAAAGTTTGGTTCATGTGGGCAAGCACTAATGGGTGTGGAATTGAAAATCGTCAACGAGGACGACGATGAAGTACCTGCCGGAACAGTCGGTGAACTTTGTGCACGTGGCGACAATGTCATGATGGGTTACTGGCAGCAGCCCGAAATGACTGCGCATGCCTTACGCAACGGATGGCTGCACACGGGCGACGGCGCACGTATGGACGATGAAGGTTTTGTTTATATTGTCGACCGGGTCAAAGATATGATCATTTCGGGTGGTGAAAATGTTTATTCAGCGGAGGTTGAGGACGCAATCTATCAACATAGCGCTGTAGCGGAATGCGCTGTCATAGGCATTCCCCATGACAAATGGGGTGAACAGGTACATGCCATAATCCGCCTCCATGATGGACAGAGCGCTGACGAAGCCACAATTATCGAGCATTGCCAGACCTTTATCGCTGGATTCAAATGCCCCAAATCGGTAGATTTTCACAGCGAACCTCTACCCCTTTCGGGTGCGGGCAAGATCTTGAAAACCGAGCTCCGAAAGCCCTACTGGGAGGGAGAAAACAAGGCCGTGCACTAAGTTGTATGCCCGCCTGTCAATCCTCAATTAATTATGGTTTGGACGACGAATCTTTTGACTAGCCCCTCTATTATATTGGCTTAACGTTTTAGCATTTCGGCATCTTTCTCCGTCACCGGTGTGGTGCTGATCAGGCAAGAAATTCCTGTCTCCCCCGTAGATAATTTAGAGCATGCGGCCCTCAGGATTGAAAAAAGTAAATGAAAATTTTAAAAGGAAAAGAGGCGCCCTGAAACTTCCAGGGCGCCTCAACCGGGCCTTCAGCGGGGCCTGCTATCGGCCAGGTGTCTGCATCTTTGGATTGATGACACTTCTATTCAATTAGAAATTCTATCCCAAATTTTAAAACTGGGTTTGAGAACATTACGGGTTATGTTGTAAATTTAAGAAAAAACTGTTAGATCAACAACAAAGACTTTCTATATGATGTTTTAGAAATTCTAATCTGAATTGCCTTTGGAGGCCGCTTTGGTCCGGCGTTTACCCTCGCTAAACAGTCTGCGCGCATTCGAGGCCGCCGCGCGGCTTTTAAGCATTTCCGCTGCCGCCATTGAACTGAACGTTACGCCTGCGGCAATCAGCCAGCAGATTAAGGGGCTGGAAGGCCAACTGAGCGTTAATCTGTTTCGCCGCATGAACCGGGCCCTGGCCCTGACTGAATATGGCCGGCTGTTGCTGCCAAAATTAAGCGATGGGTTCGACCAACTGGACAATGCCGTCGCCGAAGTGCGCCAGGCACAGTCCGGAGGGCCATTGAATCTATCCTCGTCTCCGTCATTTGCTTCCAAATGGCTAATTCCCCGATTGGACCGATTTCAAGCAGCCCACCCGGATATTGAGGTCCGCATCAGCGCCAACATGGAATTAGTAGATTTTCACCAGGATGAAATGGATTGTGCCGTGCGTTTTGGCCTGGGCCATTATGAGGGTCTAGAGGCGATTTGGCTGCTGGGCGAGGAAGTATTTCCAGTGTGCAGCCCCACCCTGCTGGATGGGCCACAAGGTCTGCATAGCTTGGGCCAATTGCGCCATCATCGCTTGTTACATGATGGAACGCCCATGCCCGATGACGTAACGCCCGACTGGCGCATGTGGCTGCAAGCCGCCCGCGCCAAGGGTGTGGATCCCAGCCATGGCATGACCTTGGCGCCCTGGACCATGGTGGTGCAAGCGGCGATCGAGGGCCAGGGCGTCGCTCTGGGCCGGCGCGCCCTGGTAGCAGACGATTTGGCAGCGGGCCGGCTGGTCCGGCCTTTCGACCTCGGCCTGCCTCTTCCCTTTTCTCACTGGCTAGTCTATCCGCCGGGTGCGGAGCGGCAGCCAAAAGTACGCGCCTTCCGAGACTGGCTTGTGACAGAAGCCGCAGACGCACGGGCCAACAGAGATTTAGAACAAAGTAATCCTATGGCGATGCCATGATCCCCCAATTATTGCCAAGCGGCGCTCGGTGGACGGAGCCGGATTTCGAAACCTAGGTATTCTGGTCATCCCATCGTGGAAACAGAGAATGCGTGATGCCTAGTTGGTCTAGTGCGCGTGCGACCCCCTGATCAACGATGTCCTGCAAGATCTGGGGCTTGTGATAAAAGGCCGGCATGGGGGGTAGGATCGTCGCTCCATAATCTGCCGCCCGCGTCATGAGATCCAAATGACCTTTATGCAGAGGTGTTTCCCGCACCATGAGTACCAAGGGTCGCCTCTCCTTTAAAGTTACGTCCGCCGCGCGAGCAACCAAGTTCGCGTCATAGGAATTGGCGATCGAAGACAGCGTTTTAATGGAACAAGGCGCCACGATCATACCCCGCGTCAAAAAAGAGCCAGACGAGATGGAAGCTGCGATATCCCTGTTAGAATGCACTACGTCAGCCAATGCCTTGATTTCGGCCAGGGCGATTTCGGTTTCCAGAATTAGGGTCCGGGCGCCAGCTTCGGTTATAATCAAATGGGTAGGCACCTCCAGCGTCTTCAGGGCGCGCAGGATTTCGACGCCGTAGATGACGCCACTGGCACCAGTAATCCCAACGACTAGGGGCAGGTTCATGATCTCTCACTCACATCTTTCATCATGCTAGCTCGTCGTTCGCGCGCGGCGATATATGCCGTGGCTGCGATAATAATAGCCGCTCCGGCCCCTGACCAGACATCGGGCCGTTCATCATAAATGAAAAAACCTATAGCAACGGCCCAGATCAGCGTGAAATACATTCCTGGTTGTGTGAAAGACAAATCAGCTATCTGGAATGATTTAGTCCAGCAAAAATGTGCGCAGGTAGCCATGACGGCGGCTCCGAAAGTTAAGGTGCAAGTATGCAGGGATGGCATTTTCCAAACGAACAAGGTTGGTATCAGACTGGTCAGGGTCACAAAGAGGGAAAGATAAAACACCATGGCGTAGGTCGACGTCCGCGGCGCAAGGTGCTTGCCGATCAGAGTGGACGCAGCTTGAAAAGGTACCGAAATCAATATTGCGATTGCGCCAAGCGAAATGGCTTCAACCCCTGGCCGCAATATGATTACGGCGCCGACGAAGGCGGTGACAATGCCGCCTAGCCGGCGATAGCTAAAGGATTCCCCCAGAAACAAGAACGCTCCAATAGTGATAAATACGGGTGACGTGAAGCTTAAGGCCGTCAAATCCGCCAAGGAAATTTTGGTTACGGCGTAGAACCAAAGCAGCACACTGATGGCGTGCACGATGCTGCGAATGATGTGACCGCCAACCAGCCGCGGTGCCAAATCGGTGGCTTTGAATTTGAATACCATGGGCAACAACAACAAAGTCCCAAAGGCGTAGCGCATGAAGCCCGCCTGCAATGGATTTATATCATCGGCCACGCTGCGAACGATCCAGGTCAACGTAGTAATGAACAATCCGCCCAGCAAAACCAACAGAAGACCAAGGAAGTTGGCGCGCCATGTAGGCGCCAAAATAACTGTGTCCGACATTTAATAATAAATTTCCGGCGGGCGACCTAATAAGACCTTGCCCGCGGACTCAAAATGAGTTTCACGAGCCTGTATCTGCTGGGTCAGGGTATGCATATCCCTGAACCGCCGTTCGAACGGCGTACCTGGAAATATCGCGCTGACACCAGCTGCCTTGTAGACCCAGTCCGTCACCTCAGCCGCACCAAATATTGCGTGTGTTGAGGCCAGTCGGACCCGGGCCCGGTCGGGAACGTCGATTGGTTCCGTCTCTTTAGCACGGCCAAAAATCTCGGCCAGGGCTTCCATTAAATATGCCCGCGCCGAGGCAAGTGTTGCTTCACCCTTTGCCACGCCTGCCTGAATACCGGGTGTGTCAGCCAACCGCGCCAGACCGCGTGGTGTTTTATCGGCCGCCAGATCCAAGAAGGCAGACAACATGGCCCGACCAATACCGAGCGCGACTGCGGCAACACCCACCGTATACAGGGTCTGCTGAGGAAATGCATATAGAGGGCCGCTTCTCCGTCGCAATGCAGGGTCGTCGCGAGTGCCGGAAAATGCCTCCGGCACGAAAATATTTTCGACACTGTAGGAATCCGACGCCGTACCACGCAAGCCGATAGTATCCCAAGTATCGTGCAATGAGGCTTTATCCGCCGGAAATAGCAAAGTGCGAAATGTTGGGTGCCCTGAAGAGTTCAAACGCAGACTACCGTCCATTTCCTTCACCCGGCAATGAACACCCATCCAATTCGCTTGCCTGCAGCCGGATGCGAAATCCCATCTTCCACTGACCCGGTAGCCGCCGGCCGCCGCCTCTGCCAGCCCCTTATGAGGCGGGCCCCAGGCGACCACCGTGCGGGGGTTGGAAAAAACCTTGTCCGCTGCGCCTTCGTCCAAATAGGGGGCGATTAGGGCAGCGCTATTGGCGACAAACAGGTTCCAAGCGACCGAAGCATCATGACGGGCCAATTCTTCCAATACCGTGACATAGATGCCTGGTTCCACCTCGCCGCCGCCCAATTCCTCTGGCAGCAACATACGGAATAGACCAGCGTCGTGCAGTTGCGTCAACAAGGGTTCAGGAATGCGGCGAGTCCGCTCAATCTCCTCTGCCGCACTGGCAAGGGGCTTCGCCAAAGCCCTCGCGAGGACTACAGGTTCCGAATGGTTCAGCTGATCCATGCCCTATTGCGGCGCAACTAAGACGCCCTGTCAATGACCTCCCGGCAAACAAAACGGCCATTCCGGCAGATCTCAAAAAAAGATAAGGAGTTTTCATTTGCGATTATCGCGATGCCATCGCTACATTTGATGTAACGAAATGCAAAGTAAGAAGAGTACGCGTGCCCAAGTTCAACGACCTAGCCTGCTGTCCACCGTACCCATCCCTGAGCCGACAATCCGACAAAAAAACCATACTCCAATGCGACGTTTCTATCCCGGTTTAGCCACCGTCGGGCTGCCACTTTCATATCCGCTGTCCCTACGCAGAGCCACACTGCCGGGCTGAAGTACCCCAGCTAAAAGAACTTAGCCCCGGCCACGTTGTATCCTGCCATCTGTGCTAAGCACCGGCTTTCTCGGTCTTTGGGTCTCCGTATATTGCCGGCTTGACATCCTCGCCCGTGACGCCGCCGGGATCAGCTGGGGTCGGTTTGTTGTATTTTGGTGCCGGTTCGCCTTTGTTGGCACGGATAGCCGCCATGATTGGGCTTTCTAAAACTTCGCCCATAACCAAGGCGTTCTTGCGGACCACGGGCTGGGAATCAAGATTGTTGGGTACGGGCATCATATTGGCTAGATAATAGGCCATCTTTTGTTTGGACGGATCTATCTTATGGCTCAAATCCAGGTCTCGTTGGCTAACACCTTTGATGGGTTCCTCGCAGACGTCACCCACGACCTCCAGATCGAACCACCATTTCTTGACGGGATTGCGTCTGCCCTTACCCAAAAAATCGTCCAGCCGGACGGCAATAGGCACTAACAAGGGTTTCAACCATTTCGCGTTGATACCACACCACGACGCTACTCGTTCCAGCAAGGGGCCATCTGCGGTCACCACCTTGTTCAAGGGGCAGGTCTTCATGCAGCGCCCACAGGCAGATCCCTTGGCATTGGTCAGGCGGTAACGGGTGCAGCGTTCCACATCCGGTTTCCACATCTCGTAACCGTTGAACATGACCTTTTTGCCCCACGAAATGGCGTCGCAGGGACATTCCCGAGCACATTTCGTGCAATGTTCACAAAAATACTGCAGGCCGAAATCCACCGGTTTGTCTACTTCAAGAGGCATGTCCGTAGTTAGTACGACAGATTTAAAACGTGGGCCGACAAATGGGTTCAGGACCAGTTCCCCGATGCGAGATAATTCCCCTAAACCCGCCCACAACACCAAAGGAATATGCAACACATCGCTATCAACGTTGGTTTGCGATCGTGACGGAAAACCCAATTGACGCAGGGTATCGCCCATGACACCAGAAATTTCCGCCCCGCGCAGATAGGCCCGCATGGACTGGGTACCGGAAATCCAGTCGTCGCCGGCAGCCCCTTCCATGGTGTCGAACTCCTGGTCAATCAGCATGACCACGGCGAACTTGTGGTATGGCGTGATCTCCTCCCCCTTGGCGCCGTGGGAGAACCAGGCATAGTCAGGAATTTCACAAATGCCCGTCAGATCGGCACCCAACAAGTAGGACAAGGATTTCAGGGCGCGGCTGTTAGCAGCAGGGTCATCGTAATCTTCCGGCCTAGCATCAACGGCTGGCTCCCCGCCCTGAATAGGCACCATGGCCCGCATTGAGGCCATCATGCCTGAGGTGTGCGGTTGTTTGAAGGCGAAGCGGTGCCGTTCCCTTTGCGCTTTTGGTCCTAAATCACCGCGCAGCGCCCGGTCGAAGAATGCCGCGCGTTTGGAGACTTTGGGCACCTCATCATCCAGGATCAACGTCGTAGGCCGATCCACGCGGGGTACTGTCTCCATGGCATAAGCACTGAGATGGGTTGCCCGGCCCGCCCTACGCTTCCGCTCCCGCCCGGAGGTAGCTCCGTCCTGGCCCAACCAATAGAACAATCCTATGGCGCCGAGGGCGGAACGTGACAACGGACGATCCACGGTCAATTCATAGTCCGTGGATACAGCAGCAATGGAAAATCCAGCCTCGACATACGGATTTACCAGTGTATCGCCGTCCCGTACGGCCAATCCGGCCAAAACCGCTAAACGATCCAAATCCAGGGTGCCCGCACCCATAACGTGTGCGGAGGCGGAAAATCCCAATTTTTGAATGTGCCCTGCCAAACAAACAGCTATACCGCCGATGCGGGCGTCACCTGCTTCCTGAATAGCCGGAGCAATCCATTGACGGGCAGGATTGCCGGTCTCCGGCACTCGCCCGTGTTCCAATAAAAGGACAACAGCAAATTGATGCATTCGTGATTTGCCGTCAATTGTCCAGGCATTTGGAGGAATAGAGCAAATCGCAATCTGGGAAGCATTCATGAAATAGCCATACCCCTTAACATCCACCATACGACGGAATGGGTCGTCCGGCACAGGGGCCCGAACCGGCGCCGGGTCGGTCACGGCAGTTTCGATAAAAATATCCAAATAGGTGCGGAGCGACTTGGCCAGCGGCCCCTCGGGAGGATTATCAAATTTTGGCGCGCGCACAGGTGGACGGGCCGCCTCCTCTGCGAAAACAGCATCGTCCCTGGGAAGAGACTCCATCGGGAACGACCCTAAATGATAAGGGCGTTTGGCGCTCCTCGTGGTAAAAAACATCCGCCCTCCGATCACTCTCCATTATCTGGTGGATATCGTATCATGAAATCAGATCTACAAACCGCAAAGGGAGAGACCAAAATGAAAGCAGGCTTCATTGGTACAGGGAGTATCGGCGCACCTCTAGCTACCAACATTTTGGATATGCAAAAGTCTCTGGCCGTGTTCGACATCAACCCCGATGCTACGAATTCCCTGGCGGAAAAACAGGCTCGAATTCTTGGCTCACCAGCACAGGTAGCGGATGAAACCGAGGTGGTATTTGCCTGCATGCCCAGCATTGACAGTTTTCATGCCATCATTTCTGGTGAGAAAGGGATTCTAGAAGGCAGTAAAATAACAACATTCGTAAACTTGGGTACCATGGGAACCGAGGCCGTGGGCCAAGTGGAGACAGACCTGGCAGCCAAGGGCATCGTCATGTTGGATTCTCCAATTACTGGCGGGGTACAACGGGCCTGGAACGGTGACGTCACCGTTGTGACCTCCGGCCCACAAGCAGCATTCAACCAGGTAGAGCCATTCCTGCAATCATTTGCACGAGATATCCACTATGTGGGGTCAGAGGTCGGCCAAGCCCAGTTGGTAAAAATTTCCAACAACATTATGTCCTTTACCAACCTAGTGATCGCTTGCGAGGCCTTGGTGATGGCGGCCAAAGGCGGCGTAGATCCAGAAAAAGCATTATCCGTGATGAATTCCGGTTCCGGCCAAAACAGCGCCACCTTGACTAAGGTGCCCAACTTCATTCTGAACCGCGCCTTCAACATGGAGGCGCCCATGCACATCATAGAAAAGGATGCCGTGCTTTGGCGTATGGAAGCAGAACGCCTTGAAGTTCCGCAAAACGTCGCCGCCGCCACCTATCAAACCATACGCCAGGCGCTAGCCATGGGTCTGCGCGAAGGGGACTTAAGCGAAATGATACGCGTGATAGAGCGGATGGCTGATTTTGAGCTACCTAAGACCCGGGATTAGAGTTGATAAAATCGCTTCGCTGTGTCGTGAAACAGTGCGTTACGTTCCGGCAATGAGCAATCTTGGATCATATGAGCGATGGCGCTGAGTTGGTCCACATAACCAATACGCAGGCCGGCTACGGGGAAGTTTGAAGCGAACATGCAGCGTTCAAATCCGAAGATCTCAATGGCCGTCCGCACGACATGCCGGTTGTCGTCATAGTCCCAAGGCGCGCCAGTCAGTCCCAATTCCGACACTTTAAGATGTACATGCTCCATCTCCGCCAAGGCCTTCATTCCGTGCCGCCACTCTTCCATCCCATCGACGCTTCGGTCCCATGGCAAACCGGTATGTTCAACAACAATCGGCAGGTCAGGATACAGCGCACAAACATCCGCCGCCTCGGCGAGATGCCAGAACGGCACACGCAAGTCCCAGGAAAGACCATACTTACGCAACAGCCCAAGACCTTTTCGCCAGGCCACATCTTGCATACTGATAGGCTTGCCGTACACCCGATCCCGGCTGGCAGCCGTGGTCGATACACGTGGCTTACTTCGAATACCACGCACCGCAGGAAACGAAGCCTGTTCCGCTAGCACAACCTCGCAATCGAGCCGGTGAAGCCAGGCGTGAGCCACGATAGCCTGGGGCAGATTGCCACGTTCCATCAGACCGGATAGCCAGCGGGTTTCTGCGACCGGATTGTCGTGATCAGCCTCCGCCTCTACATGTACGGTTTGAACGACAGACAAATCGCCCGTATCCGCTCTGTAGTCGGTGACGGAATAGTCCCGCTTTAGCCCGTCATAGTGGCCCAGCAGGAAATGCTTTTCCGGGTGGTCCGTCAGCCAGGGATAATAAATCGCCTGTAGATCGAATAGATGGTGATGGCTATCGACAATGTTGAAATTCAGGTCCAGGCCCGAAAAATCGGGAAGATTGACGGGTTTTGACAAATTCATATCAGAACTTAAGGTTCAGGCGGACAAATTCGCGCGTGATCACAGACGGCTTCCAGATCAGATATTTACATGTGCGCCATCGTATCACTCAGGTATGGTACAATTTCAGCGTAAGCAAGGACATATTGAATTATGACCAAGATCTACATCGCCGGCATCGGGATGACCCAAATGGGTAAGATGTTGGATCGCAGCGTAAAGCACCTGACGGCGGATGCGGTTGGCGAGGCCTTGCACGACGCCGGGGCGGATAAGAGCGATCTACAATCGGCCTATTTTTCCAACGCCACACAGGGGCATATGGAAGGCCAAGAGATGATCCGGGGCGAGATCGCTTTACGGGATATGGGCATAGAGGAAATCCCAGTAGTGAATGTGGAAAATGCCTGCGCCTCAGGTGCGACCGCCTTCAACCTTGCGGTGCAGTTTCTAAAGGCCGGCGAAGGTGATACCAGTTTGGCTGTCGGGGCGGAGAAAATGTACTCATCCGACCGGGAACGCATGTTCAGCGCCTTCGACGGCGCCTGGGACATCACAACGATCGAGGAAAACACAGACAAACTACTGGCCCTGGGCCAAGGCTACGCCGTGCCGCCGGGCACTACATCCGACAAGCCATACAGCATGTTCATGGACGTTTATGCCGCCTGGTCCCGACATCACATGAAGACCTTCGGCACAACCCAACGGCAAATCGCCGCCGTTTCGGCGAAGAACCACAATCATTCTCAACACAATGACAAGGCGCAGTACCGCATGCCTTATTCCGTGGACGAGGTATTAGCCGCCCCACCCATCACCTATCCTCTAACCTTGCCCATGTGTGCGCCTATTTCTGACGGTGGTGCCGCGACGGTCCTTTGTACCAATGAAGGTCTGAAACGCCTAGGAGTGGATCAATCCCGAGCGATTGAGGTCAAGGCTTCGATCTTGCAAACAGGATCTACGCGTTCTGTAAATGAGACGAACCAGCACATCACTGCTAAGGCCGCGAAGCGTGCCTATGAGCACGCTGGCGTGGGTCCTGAAGACATGGATTTGGCGGAGGTACATGATGCCACTGCCATGGGTGAGATCGTCCAGGTTGAGAACCTTGGATTCTGTGATTTCGGTGGCGGCGGCGGCGCAGCGGAACGGGGCGATACGCAATTAGGCGGGCGAATTCCCGTCAATCCATCCGGCGGTCTGGAATGCAAAGGTCATCCAATCGGTGCCACGGGCCTGTGCCAGATCTACGAACTGACCACTCAATTGCGCGGCGAAGCAGGTGCCCGCCAGGTAGAGGGTGCACGCCTGGCCATCGCCGAAAATGGTGGTGGCCTCTATGGTATTGAGGAGAGCGTCGCCGCAATCACAATCCTTGGGCGTTAGTTTTCAGCCGATGGTGCGACGACATCGAACATCATTTCAAAATCATCCAACAAGTCGAACAGCCTCGCGACGATGGACTGATCACCGTCGATTCTTAGTTGTCCGGCCTTAGCGGCGCTGTCGACGCCCGTCTCGCGAATATTCAATGACACAAGAGTAGCATGGTCTGTCTCGACCGTCACATCGGCTTCCGTCGGCTTGTCGGAGAAAACATGGGTCAGGGTGCAATTTTGTAGCTTCATAGCCGCATGCTTACCGCTATCACGCAAAATCCAGTTTATCCGCCAGTTAAGACCTTCCGCATTGGGCCCATTCAACCTAATTGCCATGAAATCAAACAGGGAACCTGTAGTCACGCCGGCCAAAATTCCAGGGCCGAGGATACGGCGCGGTCCTAGTTGCTTAACGCCTTTGCGCAGTTCCTGCGTTCCATAGAGATAAGCGTTACGCCATGAAGCGCTTTCAGCCTGATAACCGAGCTGCTCAAAGGCATCAGCCAACAAGGCACGTCCTGGCAAGTTACGTGGCTCGGCAAACACCAAATGACTTAACACCTGCGCCACCCAGCGGTAATTACCGTCTTCGAAATCCTTTCGGGCACGTTCCAGCACCGCGGAAGATCCGCCCATATATTCTATCGTCTTTAGTGCGGTTTTTCCACGCGGCAGAGGGTTTAGATTGGCCGGGTTAGCGTCATACCAGCTTAGATAACGTTGATAGACGGCCTTTGAATCATGGGACACAGTTCCGTAGTAGCCGCGCACTGACCAATTTTGATCCAGCCCCGGTGGTAAGTCGAGTTGTTCCGATATCTCAACAGGGGTCAACCCATGGTTCATCAGTCGTACAGTCTGATCATGGACATATTTGTAAATATCTCGCTGGCTCTCGAGATACGCACGAACCTTTGATCGGCCCCAAGTCGGCCAATGATGCTGGCCGATCAGGATATCCGTGCGATCGCCAAAAAGACAAATCGCATCCGAGATATGACGGGACCACATTCGGGAATCTCTGACCAAGGCACCGCGCAGAGGAATAAGATTATGAAGCAAATGGGTAGCGTTTTCTGCCAGGTTCAAGACCGCAAACTGAGGCAAGAACATATGCATTTCAGCCGGTGCTTCAGAATCCGGCGCCAATTGAAATTCCACTTCAACACCATCAATCACGTGGCTTTCAGTCGGCTTCGTGATAATACACGTGGGTGCAATCAAAGACACTCGGCCACGTGCTATTGTCTTACCCAACCCTGCGTCTACTTGGCCCCTGGGACCGGTTTGCAGCAAACCGCCAAACTGGTACTGAGCCCTGCGGCTCATGGCGTTCCCCACCAATATGTTTTCTCCGGCTAGTTCCTCCATGAACCGGTCCGGCGCAATCACGACAACCTTGCCAGCTTTGACTTCGTCGGTCGAGATTACGCCCACGACACCACCGTAATGATCCACATGGCAGTGACTATAGATTACACAGACCACGGGTTTGGCTGGCCGATGAGCCAGGTATAATTCCAATCCAGCACGGGCCATCTCCGCCGTCGTCATAGGATCGATGACGATGAGGCCTGCGTCTCCCTCGATGATTGTCATGTTGGCCAAATCAAGACCGCGTATCTGATACACCCGTTCGCAAACCTTAAACAAACCACTGTTCATGTTTAGGCGAGCCATGCGCCATAGGCTGGGGTTTACGGTATCGGGCGCTTCCTCGTTATCGAGGAAGTCATAGGCTTGCAAATTCCACAATGCGCGGCCCTGTTCGTTGCGTACGACGCCTTCGGGAATGGCGGCAATGAAACCACGGCCGGCAAGTTCAAAATCTTCCGTATCGGAAAAGGGCAGACGTTCCCGGACGGCCTTTTGTGCTGCCCTGGTATATTCCGTCGCTGCTTTTGTTTCGGTGGTCATAAAGCTGCCCCTTTCTATTACAGAACTCGGATCATGTTGGACCGTTCTACATGCTGACGATAAGATATCCGAAGGAAAGGATGAACATGGACGAAAAGAAAGTCTTTGATCTGGGTAATCTGCATTTGCAAAGCGGTATGATACTGCCCAAAGCTCAGTTGACCTACCAGACCTATGGCAAGCTGGCGGCGGATCGTTCCAATGTCATTCTGTATCCCACATCGTATGGCGCACACCACACGGATATCGAGTGGTTGATTGGCCCCGGCAAAATTTTGGACTCGGACAATTGGTTCATCATCATTCCAAACATGTTCGGCAACGGCTTGTCGTCCTCGCCTTCCAACATTGCGGAACCGTACGGGATGGGGCGTTTTCCGCCATTCAGCCATTGGGACAATGTGCAGGCGCAATGGCGCCTGCTAGCGGACGTATTCGCAATTGACCAAATTGCTCTCGCCTATGGATGGTCCATGGGCGCGCAACAAGTTCTGCACTGGGGTTCAATATTCCCCGATCAGGTGAAAACAATTTGCGCCATCTGTGGCTCGGCCCGAACGTCGCCCCATAACAAGGTGTTCCTAGAAGGCGTTCGCTCCACTCTGACCGCTGACCCGAATTGGCAGAATGGCGGTTTTATTGACCGGCCTGTACGAGGACTTCGCGCTATGGGACGGCTCTACGCCGGCTGGGCCATGAGCCAAGCCTTTTATCGCGAGGGGAAGTATCTAGAACTGGGATTTACCTCTCTGGAGGATTATTTGGTACGCGCCTGGGAAGGAAATTTCCTCCGCCGTAATGGCGATGATCTATTGTCCATGCTGTCCACCTGGTACCAATCGGATGTTTCTGACAACGAGATCTACAACGGAAACCTGTTGGCTGCCTTGGGTGCGATCAAGGGCCGCACAATGATCATGCCGTCTCGCACGGATTTGTACTTCACGCCCGAGGATGCTGAAGCTGAATGCGCTCAAATTCCCAAAGCGGAATTCCGTCCGATCGAGTCCATCTGGGGCCACCGCGCCGGCAATCCTATCGACAACTCAGAGGACGAGGCCTTCCTGCGCACGGCCGTCCGACAGCTTTTGGAAGCATAGGATTAATGAAAGCCAGAGCGGTACACATCTTGGTCCAGTTAAAGGCGTCCTGCTAGTGAGACAGGCTGCACCCAAATCACCCTGGCGTGTCGGTGTTGATGTCGGCGGTACTTTCACCGATATGGTTCTTCGCGACGATGCTGGCGCCTTGTGGGTCTTCAAGGCACCGTCTGTTCCTTCTGACCCCAGTCAGGGCGTCAAGTCCGTGTTGGACATCGCCGCCGCGGAACTATCTCTGACCCTGCCCACGCTGCTTCAGAATTGCGTTCTTTTTTTCCATGGATCCACAGTCGCCACTAATACAATTCTGGAAAAAAAGGGCGCAAAGGTTGGATTGCTAACCTCCAAAGGATTTCGCGATAGCCTGGAAATCCGGCGTGGAATTCGCGAGAACATGTGGGATCATCGTGCCCCCTTTCCTGAGGTTTTGGTACCCCGCTATTTACGCCAGCCAGTCGGCGGTCGCCTGGATAAGAACGGAGACGAATTAGCCTCACTAGTCATATCCGATATCGACCAGGCAATGGAAGTGTTCGAGGCAGAGGGCGTGGAGGCGATCGCCATCGCCCTGTTAAATAGTTATGGCAACCCAGCCCACGAGGACGCGGCTGCGGAACATATGCAACCGTTTCCTTGGGTCTCTCTTTCCAGCCGCATTGCCCCGATTATGGGCGAGTATGAACGCACCTCGACTGCCGTGATCAATGCCTATATCGCGCCCAAGGTAGTCAGTTATCTGCGCCACCTGGATGCCGAATTAAGGGAGCAGGGCCTGTTAAGACCGATCCTCCTGTTACAGAGTAACGGCGGCGCCGTCTCCGTGGACCAAATATCTGAACGCGCCGTTAACTTAGTCCTATCTGGACCAGCGGCAGGTGTCGGTGCCCTGGGTCTGTACGCAGGACTGGCAGGAAATGACAATCTAATCGCCATGGAAATTGGTGGAACCAGTTGCGACGTGACCTTGATGGGTGAGGGCCAAGTGGCCGTCACCGATGAACTAATGATTGATGGCTATCACGTGGCCACGCCATCAGTAGATATCCACACGGTAGGCGCTGGAGGTGGCACCATCGCCCGGGTGGACGAAGCGGGCTTGCTTCATGTTGGGCCGCATGGCGCCGGGGCGCGTCCGGGACCAGCCTGTTACGGACTGGGCGGCCTGGAACCAACGGTTACCGACGCCTATATGGTCTTGGGACGGTTGCGGCCGGGGCCGTATGCAGGTGGCAGCGTAACCTTGGACGACGCCCTAGCCCGAAAGGCCGTCTTGGACAAGACAGCGACGCCTCTGGGCATTACTGTCGAAGAAGCCGCCACGGGCATCATCCGCTTGCTCGAACAGAACCTACTGCACGCGGTGGAACATATTTCTATCCAACGGGGCCACAACCCAAGGCGATTTACGCTTGTCGCTGCCGGGGGTGCGGGGCCTATGCATGGCTCCGGGGTGGCCCGAGCTTTGGGCTGCCGCCGCGCCTACGTCCCCCGGCAAGCTGGCGCCTTCTGTGCTTTGGGAATGCTGCACACCGATATCCGGCAGGACTATCTCTCCGTTCATTTTGACAATCTAGATACAGTGGATGAAGCGACTTTGCGGGAAGGCTTCGATCCCCTCATCGATCGGGCGACCAAGGCATTGGCCGCCGACAAATTCATTGGCGACAAGGCGAAAATCAGCCGGCAACTTGATTTACGTTATCGTGGCCAATTGTGGTCCATCCGGATTGAATTACCCGAAGGCGTATTTGATGCGGTTGCCGCTCGCCAGAGTTTTGATGCCGACCACCAACGCCAATATGGCCATACGCAGCCCGGTGGCACCATCGAAATCACCGCCCTGCGGGTCACGGCACTTGGCCTGATCGAACAGACCTCCCCCATGGCAAGAGCTCCAATGAAAAATTTACCGACGCCTATAGCCAGACGCATGGTCTATACGGATCGGATACATGGCTGGATGGAAACACCCATTTATTCCGGCCCTGACTTGGCCCCAGGCTTTGAACAGGACGGGCCGCTACTGATCGAAGAACTGACCACGACAGTATACGTCGGACCAAACGATCGTCTAATCGTGGATCAAGGGGACAATTTCCTGATCGACTTGGAGGCGCCAGATGACTGATATGGCAGATTTGGATCCCATCGTTCTGGCACTGGTTCAGAACCGACTTGATCATATTTCCCGCCAAATGGGCTGGGTTATGACACGGACGGCTCGCAGTCCCATATTTTCACAAAGCCATGACTTTTCCTGTTTCATTTCCGATCCCGACGGAACGCTAGTCAGTCAGGCTGACGGAATTCCTATTCACACAGGTGGTGGTGGTTTTGCGGTGCGCTCGATACTGCGAGATTTCGCCGAAGACATATGGGATGGCGACGTCTTCGTCTTGAATGACCCTTACACTGCCGGCGGCAATCATCTACCCGATTGGGTCATTGCCCGACCGGTTTTTTTTGCTGGGGAATTGGTAAGTTTTGCCTGCAACCGGGCTCATCAAGCAGATATTGGTGGCGGCGCGGCCGGCACCTATAATTCAGAAGCCAAGGAGATCTTCCACGAGGGCATCCGACTGCCAGTTCTTAAACTAATCGTCAATGGCGAGACACGCCAAGACATCTGGCGCCTGCTGATGATAAACACCCGTACTGCGGAGGCTCTGGATGGTGACCTCCGTGCCATGATCGGTTCCACTAAGATTGGCGCCGGTCGTATCGTCGCCCTGGTCGAAGAATTGGGTATGGATCAGTACCGCGGCTACTTCGAGGGCATCCTCGACCACGCCGACCGCAGTTTCCGTAACTGCGTTGCCTCTATTCCCGACGGCGATTACCGAGCCGAAGAGCCCATCGACAACGACTGCTTTGAAACGGTCGACGAGGCCATCCGGGTTCGCTTGGGCGTCAAGGGCGAGACCCTGGAAATTGACTTCACCGGCACCGCGCCCCAAGTGCAAGGTTTTAAGAATTCGTCCGTCGCCAACACCTGGTCAGCAGTCTACATGGCGGTATCCTCGTATTTCGAACACGAACTACCACGCAACGAAGGTACTTTCCGAACCGTCACCATTACCGCGCCTGAGGGCACCATCGTCAATGCCAAACCACCGGCAGCGATGACTATGAATACGGTGTTTGTGGCACACGAAATTGTGCATGCAATCTGGAAAGCCTTGAACCAGGCGGTGCCGGAACGCAGCTGTGCCGGTTGGGGCAAATCAATCCACGGCACTACCTCGGGCAGCACTGGGGAGGAAAGCCCGTTCGTAATGTATCACTGGAACGTAGCCCCGGGCGGCGGCGCGGTGGATGGCCGCGACGGCTTCAACCAGATCGGCCACCTAGTCGCCCTAGGCGGCCTGGTCTTACCTAATGTGGAAACCTACGAACAACTCTACCCCGTGCTGTTCAAACGCCAGGAATTCCGTTGCGACGCCGCCGGTCCCGGCACTTACCGCGGCGGCACTGGAGCCGATTTCGAGGTCGAGATCAAAGTTCCAGCCGAATATGCTTTCCGCGGCGAAGGCCTGCATACCCCGTCCTGTTTCGGTGCCTCCGGCGGCCAGGCTGGCCAGGCTGGTAGCATGGAGCTGCACCTTATCGATGGTGAGTATATAGAACCACCTAAATACGCGGTGCGCCATTACAGACCGCTCAGCTTTCGTGCCTCCTCGCCCGGTGGCGGCGGCTGGGGCAATCCGCGGCAGCGGGATCCAGCAAGAGTGCTGCGAGATGTGCGCGATGGTGTAGTTAGTAGCGCAGCGGCGGAAAGCGTTTATGGCGTTGTCCTAGACCAAAATGGTATATCCGTGGACCAGGCTGCGACGGCGGATTTGCGCAAGCTTTAGGCCTATTTTTGGGGAGTATAAGTGACATGAGTGACGAAATGAACGGAGCCGAAAGCCTGGTGCGGACACTGATCGCAGGCGGCGTAGATGTATGTTTCACTAACCCGGGAACGTCGGAAATGCATTTCGTTGCTGCCCTCGACAAGGTACCCGGTATGCGCTGTATCCTAGGTCTGTTTGAGGGCGTTGTCACCGGTGCGGCGGATGGTTACTACCGGATGTCTGGTAAGCCGGCCTCCACTCTGCTACATCTTGCTCCCGGCCTGGCCAACGGTCTGGCCAATCTGCACAATGCCAAAAAAGCGGGTTCCGGTATAGTCAACATCGTCGGCGAACATGCTACCCATCACATCAAGTTCGACGCACCGCTGACGGCGGACATAGAAGGCACGGCAGCGCCGATGTCCAATTGGGTTAAGACATCGCCAACCTCGGCAACTATTGCCAACGACGGTGCCCTGGCAATCGAGGTGGCGCGGCAGACACCTGGGCAGATCGCCACTCTGATCCTGCCCGCCGATACCGCCTGGGGCCCTGCCGACACAGTCGGCGAGACCAATGTGCCGCCCGCCGTCCCCAAAGTTTCCGACGATGCTGTCAAGGCGGCAGCGGAAATGCTGCGGAACAGCGAACGAGCCACTTTGTTGATGGGCGGTGCCGCGCTCCGGGAACGTCCCTTGGAATTAGCAGGTCGGATTTCTGCCAAGACAGGCTGCGGCATTCTGGCCGAAGGCGCCAACACGCGGCTAGCGAGGGGTGCCGGCCGTGTGCAGGTTAACCGCATACCTTACGTGGTCGAATTAGCCCAGGAGGTTATGAAAAAGGCTGGCAATTTAGTGCTTGTAGGCTCTAGAGAGCCGGTGGCTTTTTTCGCCTACCCGGATAAACCCAGCTTGTTGATGGACCCCGAGTCAAGTTCCACCGAACTGGCCAATACCCATGAAGATATGGAAGCTGCTCTGGAGGCTCTCGCATCAGAATTGGATTGCCTTGATGTGACGCCAGTAGGTATCGCGGCAGCAAAACGGAACCCTCTGCCCACAGGCGAGATTACCCTGCCGGCTATTGCTAATGCTCTGAGTGCACTGATGCCCGAAGGCGCCATCGTGGTGGATGAAAGCATCACTTCAGGGCGGGAGTTTTTTCCATCCACTGCTGGAGTTCCACCGCACGATTGGATGAATAACCGGGGCGGCTCCATCGGCTACAGCATGCCTGTATCCGTAGGGGCTGCTGTAGCCTGTCCCGACCGCAAGGTAATCGCCCTGGTGGGCGACGGCAGCGCCATGTACACGGTGCAATCGCTCTGGACCATGGCGCGAGAGGGCTTGGACATCACTATCGTGATCTTCTCTAACCGATCCTATAATATCCTGCGCGGGGAATTGACCAACGTGGGGGTACAAAACCCTGGGCCCCGTGCAGTTGATATGCTGTCCCTAGACCGCCCCGACCTGGACTGGGTCTCGATGGCGAAGAGTATGGGTGTAGAGGCCGCCCGTAGCAGGACAGCCGAGGACTTGGCAAAGGCCCTGGATGCGGGCCTGCACAACGAGGGACCTTATCTGATCGAAGTAGCTATCTAACCAAAACAGGAGGACGCAATGGAAACAGGCAACCGGCTAAAGGGTAAGGTGGCGATTGTAACCGGAGGGGCGTCAGGAATAGGGGCTGAAACGGCAAGGATTTTTGCCGGCCATGGCGCCAATGTCATGGTCTGTGATGTCAATGATGCGCTGGGAAATTCAATTGTCGAAGAAATTGGTAACAGTGGCGGCAATGCGGCTTATCGCACCCTCGAGGTCACGAATGAAGCAGGATGGTCTGATTTAGTGGCCGAGACAGTTGAAATACATGGCCGGCTGGATGTCTTAACCAATATTGCGGGTATTTCAGGCCGCGACCCGCAGCAGAACATCCAGACGACCTTGACAGCTGGCGGATTGCTGGAAGACCAGTCCCTGGAAAAATGGAATCAGATCATGGAGGTCAACGCAACAGGCACGTTCCTGGGCACTAAAGCTGTGTTAGCGCCCATGCGGGAATCCGGTGGTGGCTCAGTAATCAACATATCGTCGATCTGCGGCATCATCGGATCATTTGCCAATGCTGCCTACCACGCTTCGAAAGGCGCCGTGCGCATCTTCTCAAAATCAGCAGCCATTCAATATGCAGCTGACGGAATTCGGGTAAATTCCATTCACCCGGGTTTCGTTGACACACCCATGACCAAACCAGGGCATTCAAATCCCGAAGTGGCGCAAAAACGCATTGAAGCGACACCGCTCGGCCGGTTTGGAACGCCGCGCGATATTGCTATGGGTTGCCTTTACTTGGCGTCGGACGAGGCATCTTGGATCACCGGTACGGAACTGGTAATTGACGGCGGCATGACGGCAAACTGACCTATCTGCAAAAGCTGGCGCCGTTTTTCCGGGAACAACGGGAAGCCAACAGAGGCTTGTCGTGCCGTTTCTTCAAATTTTAGCTTGGGGTAATCGGTCTAGAGTGCGGACAGCATTTCACGGCCGTTCCCGGCTATGTCTGACCGTCAGCAACAAGCAAATTCCAGCAGCCAGGGAAGAACTAGCAATCATATAGAACGCATTGTCGTACCCGCCCCCATGTTCCACCATAATGCCAAAAATCGTTGGACCGGTTACGATGCCGAAGAACAGGAAAAACTGGCCTCCGCCCGTAGCTTCGCCAACTTTTTCAGGCGGGGCCAGACGGGCGAATTCCGCTAGCAAAAGTCCAAGTACGCCATTAGTGCTTACGCCTAGCAGGATAGCGACCATCGTCGTGAGCCAGAAGGGCCAGCCGGGAGAAAACAAACTCATGCCTATGATGCTGAATGACATCATGATGCCGATTAGACCGAGAAGAACCCAGCAGCTGACGAAACGTCCCGCCACCGCGCCCCAAAAGATACGCGCCGGAATGGCCGAGCCGTGAATTATGGCGAACACGGCGCCGGCGAATTCCGTCGAAAGGCCATTCTCCTGAGACAGATAGATCACTATGAACGACAGAATGGCCAACTGGGTGAAAGTGTATAGAAAGCCCATCGCCGCCAGGATAAAGAGGGGTCGACTGGAGACAATGACACGTAAAGAATCCAATACTCCAGCAAGACTAATCGGGAAGGCCGGGTCCCGGTCATCATCCAGACTGTCGCGAATAAGTTGAAGGCACAACAGCGTAACCACCGGCAGAGAGGCTACAGCGACCAGCGCGACGCGCCAGTCATAAAGTGCCATCAAAGGCGGCAGCAGAAGACCTGCCAGCATACCCCCCAATGGAGTTCCGGTTTGTTTCAAGGAAAAGACTAAAGGTTGCCACCGTAGTGGTGCATGGCGGGCCAAAATCCGGGACCCAGCCGGATTTAGTGGACCGGTGCCAATTCCAATTAAGACGGCGGCGGCAAGAACCACCGGCCAGAAAGGCGCAATACCTGCCAGGATGAGACCCAGAGCTGCCGACAGTAAAGCTACCTGACTGGATCGTATCACACCATGACGAGCCAGAAATCCTCCGGCGCATAAACCGGACAGCATACCGACGATGTACAGGAGGGAGGTAAATATTCCGATGTTAGTGGCCTTAACGCCAAGATCTGTGGACGCTTGCACCGCGACTATAGCGCCGGCAAAACCGCACATGGTGCCAAAAGACTGAACAACGATCATGGTCGGCAGGGCGACGGGAGTTTTCGTTCGCAGTAGATCTCGCATGACCGTTAAATACCTTCTAGGAGTGGCCTCCGACCTGAGTCAGGCAGGATCTAAATTTGGCCGAATTTCTGACTCGTATTTCTGGGAATACTTGCCCTTGGGTTCACTTCCACACCAGATATCAAATGCGATATGCAACCCCACCCAACATCCCCGATTAATTCCACCATGCTATTAAAACGCTTACCCTTCCCGTTGCGCATAGGTTGAT
>CAZDQC010000021.1:0-12964 GCA_964507245.1 uncultured Rhodospirillaceae bacterium | reverse complement strand
AAAAAAGGAGACGCCTGATGGATGTTGGGATGATGATGGTCTTCGCCTCTTATGGCTGGGACGACTGCCCGGACAACAGGGTGTGGGAGGAAGAAATCGGATTGGCCCGGCTCGCTGCAGACAGCGGCTTTGATTGCTTGTGGTCGGCGGAGCATCACTTCAACGATTATTCCTTCGTACCGGACAACATCAACCTTATGACCTATTTAACGGCGATCTGCCCCGACATCGATGTGGGCACAGCAGCGGTAATTTTGCCCTGGCATGATCCCCTCCGCGTGGCTGAGAACGTTGCCGTTCTGGATATGTTGAGTAAGGGCCGACTGCGATTTGGCATGGGGCGTGGCTTGGCACGGCGCGAGTTCGAAGCGTTTCGCCTGTCAATGGATGAATCTCGGGGGCGCTTCGATGAAGCGGCGCCGATGATAATCGAGGCGTTAAAGACCGGATTTATTGAGGGTAATGGAAAATTCTACAAACAGCCCCGAACCGAGATCCGGCCGCGGCCTCAGAACGACTTTGACGGTCGCGTCTACGCCGTAGCCTCGAGCGAGGATTCAGTCGATTCGGCCGCAAAACTAGGCGCCCACCAGGTAATGTTCGCTGATCGGCCGTGGGAGATGCGAGTGCCGATGATCGATCTTGGACGCGAATTACATCGCAAATATCACGGCACCGAGCCACCGGCCGTTATGCTGACAGAATTCTGCGTCTGCGGTACCGACATGGATGAATTGGAAGAAGAAGCCCGCAAGTACCAAGGCAAATTTGTCGAGAGCAATTTTTACCACTATGAGTTTTTAGGTGAACATTTTCAGACGGTGAAAGGATACGACTCCTACCAACAAAAGGCCGCTATCGCACGAGAAAGCGGGGTCGAAGGTGCGGTAGCCGGTTTCATGAAAGCCGCAAGTTGGGGTACGCCCGACAACATTTTGCGAGGACTCGAAGAGAGGCGTAATCTTGTTGGAGATTTCGAACTCAACATCGCCTTCCGCTTCGGCGGAACGCCCATGGAGGTATCGGAGCGAGGCCTGAAACTGTTCGCCAAAGAGGTGTTGCCGGTATTGCAGTCCTGGTAATGCGCGCCAATCGGAGGTCGTTCACATGAAAATCAAGCGGGTGGAGCATGTTGCTCTCGCTGTGCATGACATGGCTGAGTCCATGGCCATGCTAGAAAATACGCTAGGACTTGAACTCGATTACGAGGAAACCATTGGCGAAACAAAACTAGCAATGTTCCCGGTTGGTGAAACCTATTTGGAGTTGCTGCAAGCAGGAGGGCCGGCTTCACCGGTGGCCGATTGGATTGCCGAGCGTGGGCAGAGCCTCTATCACCTTTGCTTCGAGGTCGAGGATATTGACGCCGCCTTGAAAGAGCTGCGTGACAAGGGTGTCAAACTATTGGACGAGACGCCGAAAGGCGGCCACGGCGGCAGCCGCATTGCCTTCTTGGACCCGGCCTCGACCGGCGACATTCTCATTGAATTGGCCGAACTGCCCGCCGGACACGATTAGAATTGTCTTCCACATAGAAGCGCCTCAAGGCGCGATACTCAGAGGTTCTAATCTCTATAGGCAGCGCAGCGATATAGGAACGCCGTCCCGGCCTGGAAAATATTACCGAATTCGAAATAAGACAATTCGTTAGCATTACCAGGCATCAATCCAGGGTCGCTTTTTACCCTCTCGCGTCGGAGTCGGTGGTGCAGCCCGCAGGCCAGCCATGATCCATTCCCGGGTATCCGCCGGGTCGATGACATTGTCCAGTTCGAACAGCGAGGCAGCATTGATCGCTTTGCCTTGGGCATACATGGCGGCAACCATTTCCTCGTATTTGTCCATACGTTCTTCTGGATCCTCGATCGCCATCAATTCGTCTCGGCGCCCCAGCTTAACGGCTCCCTCCAGCCCCATTCCTCCGAACTCGCCCGTAGGCCAGGAAATTGTAAAGAACGGCGCGTGAAAGCCACCCCCCGCCATTCCCTGGGCTCCGAGGCCATAGCCCTTGCGCAAGACGATAGTAAAGACAGGCACGGTGACGTTGGCACCAATCACATAAAGGCGGCAGCAGTGACGCACCAATGCAGTTTTTTCCGCAACGGGGCCCACCATGTTACCCGGCGTATCACAGAGAAAGACGAGGGGGATGTCATAGGCATCGCAAAGCTGCATAAAGCGCGCTGCCTTATCGGAGGCATCGCTATCAATGGCGCCAGCCAAATGGTTCGGGTTGTTAGCAATAATGCCCACCGGTCGCCCTTCGATGCGGGCCAGGGCAGTTACCATGCCCAGGCCAAAGCCAGCACGCAGCTCCAAGACCGAATCCGTATCGCACATGGTATGGATCACCTTGCGAACGTCGTAGATACGCAGTCGGTCTTCAGGAATGATCTGGCGCAGAAGCCGCTGATCGGCACACTTCCATTCCTCGATCAAGCCTTGGAAATAGCTGAGATATTGCTTAGCGGTTTCGACCGCTTCCTCCTCGTCCTTGACGGCAATATCCACAACGCCATTTGGCACCTGGACCGACATGGGTCCTACTTCTTCGGGACGAAACACACCGAGGCCACCACCTTCGATCATGGCTGGGCCACCCATGCCAATGGTGGAATTTTCCGTCGCGATGACCACGTCGCAGCACCCTAGAATTACTGCATTGCCTGCAAAACACCGGCCGGAGGTGATGCCTACGAGGGGAACCAGACCGCTCAGCCGGCCCCACAGGTGAAATGCATTGACGTGCAAATTAGCAGCAAAAATCATGTCCGTATCGCCAGGCCGGCCGCCACCACCCTCAGTGAAGAATACGACCGGTAGACGCCATTGCTCAGCGATCTCGAACATTCGATCCTTTTTCTTGTGGTTATGTTTACCCTGGGTGCCGGCCAATACTGTGTAGTCATATGAGATGACCGCGCAGCGAGCGGTTTCATCGGGAAAATGCTGGCCATTGACGCGTCCAAGGCCCATGACCATCCCGTCCGCTGGAGTGCGCTCGATCAGCTCCTCCATACTGTGCATGGCCCGGCGTGCGGCCAACACCAAGGACCCATATTCGTTGAATGAACCAGGATCGCAAAGTTGTTCGATATTTTCGCGCACCGTACGCTGGTTGGTCTTGCGCCGCCGGGACACGGCGTCAGGTCGCCGATCGTCCAGTGTGTAGCCCTGGCGGTCAAATACCTCGGCCAGATCAGGGCGGATGTAATCCAGGTCGATCGTGACCTGCTCGCCGCCGTCGGGAATTGCGACTTCTTGTTCCGTCACATAAGCCAAGGCGCCGCCCGCATATACCGTATCGCCTGGTTGGACTGGCAGTTGGCGGACGATGCCGCTGATCTCCGCCTCGATCACATGCTGCATCTTCATGGCTTCCATGATTAGAACCTGACGGCCAGGATAGACGCTGTCGCCCACAGTCACATCGATACTGACGATTGTACCCAGCATTGGCGCGGCGATGGCTATGGTGCCGTCAGGCCCAGAATAATCGATGTTTTCCGAAACTTCCGGCACGGCCTCTGACTTGCCATGAGCCAACACAGCCAGAGGATCAGAAGCATCGACCTTGACGCCGACCAAATTGTTATCTGCGGCCAACTCGTCAGCCGTTTCAAAATACCGCCGTTGGTGGTCAACCCCATCCACCAAAGTGGCCAAATGACTGGCAATGAAAGTGGTAGCAATATCGCCAGTACGGAAATCGTCGTTCTGTAGCAAATTCTGCAGGAAGCCAATGTTGGTAGAAAACCCACCAATCCGGCATTCACATAAGGCCCGATAGGTTTTTTGCGACAGCGCAGCAAAATCATTCCCGTTGGTGTGAGCGACCAGCTTGGCAAGCAATGGATCATAACTGGGTGTAGTACGGTATCCAGCGTAGCCGAAGGTATCCACTCGGATGCCCGGACCCGAAGGCATCTCGAAAACCTCCAAGACGCCGCCCGTTGGGTGGACGCTGCCGTCCTTATCAATAGTTTCCATGTTGATACGAACCTGCATGGCTTGCCCTCTTGGCGGGCCCAAATCGGCCTGGCGCAGGCCTAGGTCCGATAACGTTGCGCCACCGGCTAACGCAATCTGGGTCTGCACCAAGTCCACACCCCAGACTTCCTCGGTCACTGTATGCTCTACCTGCAGACGCGGATTCGCCTCGATAAAAAAGAACTCCTCACCCTCCACCAGAAATTCGAACGTTCCTAAATTGCCGTAGTCCACCGCTTCGGCCATTTTCACCGCAGCAGCAGTAATCCGCTCCCGCAAACCTTGCTCCAGACCCGGTGCCGGCGCCATCTCCACCAGTTTCTGATGCCGACGCTGGATAGAACATTCCCGTTCGCCAAAATGCGAAATTGCGCCCCTTCCATCTCCGATAATCTGCACCTCGATATGTCGTGGCGCCTGCAACAGCTTTTCGACAAAAACATCTCCATTGCCAAAGGCCTGCAAAGCCTCTGCCTGGCATATATCAAGAGCACCACTAATTTTGTCCTTGTCCAGGATGGCCCGCATCCCCCGACCGCCGCCACCCCCGACCGCTTTGATCATGGTGGCACCGTGAGTATCAAAAAAAGCCTCCGCCGTTGATCTATCCGCCGCACCATGGCTTCCGGGCAGGACTGGCACGCCGTTCCTCTGAGCTAGGTTCCGCGCTGCCGCTTTATCGCCAAATACTTCAAGGATTTCCTCGCTTGGACCCACAAAAGCAATGCCAGCCTCTGTACACGAGAGGGCAAATTTTGAATTTTCACTCAAAAATCCGTAACCAGGATGGATCGCATCGCAATTCATATCCTGAGCCAACTCAAGGATCGCCGCCCCATCGAGATACGCGGGCACGCCTCGACCCGGCAGAGCGGCCGCTTCGTCGGCTTTCGCCACGTGTAAGGATTGTGATTCGTCCTCGGCATAGATTGCGACCGAGGCGATGCCTATATCAGCTGCGGCGCGAAGGATGCGAATGGCAATTTCGCCGCGATTGGCGATCAGCATTTTCTTCACAGTCATGGGAACGGTTTTCCCTGGGTTTCCATTAATACTTGAATTTTATCTAGGATAGCTGCGGTTCAGCCAAGTGCCAATCAGTCACCGTCTGATAACAATATCCCGCTCGCAGCAGTATCGGCTCCCGCCACCAGGCAGCTTCCAATTGCATGCCCATGGGCAACCCGGCCTTAGAAAGGCCGCAAGGCAATGACAATCCAGGATAAGCACCAAAACCACCGGCATAGGTATTTCGGGAGGCATCACGGGTTGCTTCCAATAACGACTTATCTTCTTCGATGGGCGACGGTGGGGCCGGCGTGGTGGGAGAGACCATAATGTCTACGTCTTCGAACAAAGTTGCCATGGTGCGCTGCCAGGCCTCCCGCGCTCGTGTGGCGTTAGCGTAATCAATGCCCGAAAAGCTCCGACCAACCAGCATGCGTTCTAACACTGAAGGTGAGAACAATTCCGGGTGCTGGTCCAGGCGTTCGGCATGATAGGCACAAGCATCAGTAAATATCTGTATGGTCGCCCACTGATGGGTATCTTCGGCGCCGTCAACATCGATTTCGATAATCTTGGCGCCTTGCGCCTCCAGGGTCCGCGCTCCCGCCATCACGGCCTCAGCGATCTCGCTATCGCAATCTTCAAAATAGTGATTGCGGGGCAGGCCCAGGCGCAGACCTTCGACGCCGTCATTCAGTCCGGGCAAAAAGTTCCCAAGGTCAGGTGCCCCGGTGGGTGCAGAGCCCGGCTCCCCCTGCGCGATGACAGCTAAAATTCGGGCTACGTCGTCCACCCGACGGGCCATGGGACCAATCGTGTCGTAGGCAGGACTAACCGGCGTGGAACCGTGATTGGGTACTCGGCCGTGGGTTGGTCGCAGACCAGAAACACCGTTCATGGCGGCAGGCAAGCGCACGGAGCCACCCGTATCGGTGCCCAAAGTTCCCAACGCCATACCGGCGGCAATCACCGCACCAGAACCACCCGAGGACCCGCCGGGTATTTTGGTCAGGTCCCACGGATTATGGCATTGGCCGCTGACTGGATTGTTCGAACGGACACCAAAGGCCAGTTCATGCATCGTCGCCTTGCCCAACATCACCGCCCCGGCCGCTTTCAGCCGCTGGATAACGAAGGCATCCTGGTTCGGCACCACGTCCTTGAAATGCAAGGAGCCCGACGTGGTGCGCACACCAGCGCTTTGAATATTATCCTTAATCGCCATGGGTAAGCCGTGCAGTAGACCCAGCCAACGACCTTCGGCTGCCGCCCTATCAGCTGCATTAGCCGATTCTCGCGCGGCATCAGCGGTCACCGTGATCATTCCATTGATTGCGTCGCCATGACGCTCGATGGCGTCAAGTGCCGCCTCGACATTATCGCGGGCGTTAATTAACATTTAAATCCTCATTGCGAGCCTTTGCGGCCAGAAATGCGGGTCGGGCAAGAGCACGGTCTCGATAGGAGCGGCATGATTGGGGCAGTTCCACCTCATATCGTTCGGCAAAGTCTAGCGTGGTACTCAGCAGGATATCAGCAGCGGAAATCTTATCGCCGAATATATAGGGTTCGGCCTTGGCAATGGTGGGGGCTACGGCTACGATCTGTTTTTGACAATATTCCACCGCACCAGCTACCGCCACCGGCGCCTCGCCATAGATTTCCGAAAGAAATTTATGCCGGCGGATTGTGTATAGGACAGCATCCAACTCCATCATGGCGAAATAACTCCATTCGTCTGCTCTGCCCTTATCCGCGGGTGATTTAGGCAGGAAGACATCCTTATCCTCACCATATGTATTGAATAAATAATGCACGATGGCCGCACTTTCGGTCAGCGTAAAGTCGCCATCCAGCAAACAAGGAATTTTTTGCTTTGGGTTATGCTCGGTAAATTCCCTTGTTAAAGTTTCTCCGCTACGCGATTGGATTGGCCGATAGGCGTATTCTAACTGCAATTCATGCAGAGCCCATTGACCACGTAAGGCGCGGACCGAATAAGCGCCCCAGAGAACAATACTGCCAGTCATTTATCATAGCCTTCCATAATTTTGCCATCTACAGACTGTTACAATTCACCAAATTGTTTCTTGTTCAACCGTTAATGTCTACCACCGCTGAACATGGTAGGAGCCCGGAATTTACAGGAATAATTTGGCGCAAGATTCGCTTTCGTATATTCCTCGAGTTCCCTAACGAAGCCGGTTAAAACCTAGAGAAAATCAAATGGGCCCGCGCCACGGCGTAAGAGAAATTCCACTTGAGAAGTTAATGAATGGTCCAGCCGCCATCAACCAACAGAGACGTTCCTGTAATGAGCGTGGAGGCCGGCGAAGCAAGAAACAGCACAGCGGCGGCCACATCGCTAATCCGGCCCAGACGCGGCAGCCTGATCTTGCCCTCAACATATTGCCGGAAATCTTTTTGCTCGAGACCGGATTTGGTCAACGGCGTTTCCACGAAAGTGGGTGCGACAGCGTTGACCCGAATATTGTACTTCGCTAGCTCGAATGCCATGGCCTTCGTCAGCCCTTCAAGGCCGAACTTCGATGCCGAATAAACGCTGCGGTCTTTGAGGGCACGGTGACCAGCCTGTGATGACATATTAATGATGGTACCGCCCTTAGCGTACTTAACCATCAACCTAGCCGCAGATTGTGCCGCGAAGAATGCCGCACGTAAATTCAGGTCCATGAGCCTGTCATACGTCTTTTCTTCGACCTCTAAGAACGGTTGCGGTTGGTTGGTACCAGCGTTGTTGACGAATATCTCGAACGGCGGGAGACCGCTTAATGCCGCGGTCAGAGTTTCCAATTCAGTGACGTCTATCGTCAGTATATGGGCGGTACGGCCCAGATCTCCGATTTGCCCAGCGACAGCATTTAGATCCTCATGGTTGCGGCCTATCAGCGCCACATCAGCTCCCGCACCGGCCAAAGCAAGGGCGCAGCCTTCTCCCAGGCCTCGGGAGGCACCAGTGACAACGGCCAAATGGCCGTCCAGGCGGAAGCTGTCTATGGTCTCCGCTACCATCAGCTGGGTTGACTGGCCTTGTGAGCGGCGAGCGCCATGAGCCGGCGGTCCCGCCAAATGCACCGCTCTGCCAGCTTCTCCGAAGGCAGAGCTGATCGCCGTTCCTTATCTACTTCAGAAATCAGTTCCGAACTCCATGGTTTTGGCTCGGGGCGGGATCGCTGAATAGCATGATACAAAGGGCCCAACCGTTTGGCATAGTCCGCAACGCCATCTGGTGCGTTCAAATCGATTGTCTCAAATGGTCCCATAAAGGACCACCGCAGGCCCAAGCCCTCAGACACAGTCTTGTCAATATCATCGGCAGAGGCATATCCCTCTGCGAACAGATCCCAGGCCTCTCTTAGCAGCACTCCTTGTAACCGGTTCAAGATAAAGCCCTCGACCTCTCGTTTCACCAAAACAGGTGACTGACCAAACTCCGCCATCAGAGCAAGGGCGCGGTCCACGGTATCTTGCGCGGTCCAGGGTGCTGGCACGACCTCGACAATTGGCACAAGATAAGGAGGGTTGACCGGATGGGTAACCAGAAAACGCTCCCTATTTTCGACACCGCCGGTGAAGGCCGACGACGGAATTCCCGAAGTGGAGCTGCCGACAATGGCATCGTCATCGAGAAGCGGACCGATGGCAGTAGAAATTTCGGTCTTTACCGCCACATCCTCAAACACGGATTCTTGAACGAAGCGAGCGCCAAGCACAGCATCCTCTAAAGTATCACAAACCGAGATTCTCGCCAGAATTGCCGCGGGATCATCCACTAGGTCGTAATTTTTCAGATCAACTAACTGCCGTCTGACCGCAGTGAGGAAGTCATCTCGAATTGAGGCAACTTCATCGTAGACCCGTACCTGTTTGCCGGCGCGAGCAAAAACAATTGCCCATCCACTACCAACCAACCCTGCACCAACTACTGCGGTATGCCCCATCATCAGACAGGTTCCACCGCTGTATAGGGGGGTACGTTACGTCCACCATAACGACGCACCCTTATGTTGGCCTGTTCGGCATGCCCAGCAAAACCTTCCAACATGCACAAGCGAGAACAATATTCACCCACTAGCGCGGAAGCCTCGTCTGTCATGACACGCTGATAGGTATGGGTCTTGATAAACTTCCCAACCCATAGACCGCCAGTGTAACGGCCAGCTCGCTTGGTAGGCAGAGTGTGATTGGTACCGATCACCTTATCGCCATACGAGACGTTGGTACGCGGACCCAAAAATAGGGCGCCATAATTGGTCATGTTGTCCAGAAAATACTCAGGGTCACGGGTCATCACCTGAACATGCTCAAAGGCTAGGCGGTCCGCCTCTTGGACCATTTCTTCCTCGTCCTGGCACAGGATCACAGCGCCGTAGTTTGCCCATGATTGGCGGGCAATCTCTGCCGTGGGCAGGGTATCCAATTGTCGATTAACTTCTGCCATGGTGTCATTGGCCAGGGCTTCGGATGTGGTCAGCAGCACGGCCGGTGATGTCGGGCCATGCTCAGCCTGTCCCAGCAGGTCAATGGCGCACAGTTCCCCGTCCACAGTTTCGTCAGCAATGATCAGGGTTTCCGTAGGGCCAGCGAACAGGTCGATGCCAACCCTACCGAATAATTGACGCTTGGCCTCAGCCACAAACATGTTGCCTGGCCCGACCAGCATATCAACCCCGGGAATGCTTTCCGTGCCCAGCGCCATGGCAGCGACCGCCTGAATGCCACCCAATACGAGAATTTCGTCCGCCCCGCCCATGTGCATAGCGGCGACTATAGCTGGGTGAGGTGCACCGGCCTGGGGCGGAGCCGAGGCGACAATCCGAGGCACACCTGCAACCTTAGCCGTAACCACTGACATGTGAGCGGAAGCTACCATGGGGTATTTTCCACCGGGTACGTAGCAACCGACGGAATTAACGGGGATGTTCTTATGGCCCAACACCACGCCGGGCATTGTCTCCACTTCTACATCTCTTAAGGCGTCATTCTGGTGCTGGGCAAAATTGCGCACTTGTTCTTGGGCAAAGCGGATGTCGTCCAGGTCCCGCTTGGCTATTTTTGACATAGCCACCTCGATCTCGGTCTCGGAAAGCCGAAAATTTTCAGGGTTCCAGCCATCAAATTTTTCAGACAATTCGCGGACCGCCTCGTCTCCCCGCCGCTGGATTTCATCCAGGATGGATTCCACCTGGACCCGCACCTTGGCGTCCGCCTCATCCACTTCCTCTTGGCCAAGCCCTTGTTTTAGATATGTCGCCATATTTCATCCCTCCCGTTGGTCGAGGAGCAAACCTAACCCAATAGCCCGCACCCGTCATAGGTGCCATGTGTGGTTTATTGCCATGCCATTTGTCCCCAAATTGATGCTATGACAACAAAGGCGACCAATACGAGGTAGATCGGTTCATGAGCGGCCAAAAGAGTTCAATGCGTTCACCAAGAGTTGCAATAATCGGAGCGGGAATGTCCGGCATTCTGACCGCCATTAAGTTTCAGGATACTGGCATCACGGATTTCACCATCTACGAAAAAGCCGCCCGTCTGGGCGGAACCTGGCGCGACAATACTTATCCGGGCCTGAGCTGCGATGTGCCTTCGCATATGTACCGCTATTCCTTTGAGCCCAATTCGGAATGGAGCCACCACTTCTCCCCCGGCGCAGAAATTCAAGCCTATTTCGAACACGTAGCAAAAAAATACAATGTAGAACGCTTTATCAAATACAACTGCGAGATTACCGAGGCCCGCTACCAGGACGGCAAATGGCATCTCAAGTGCGGCGAGCAGGAATTGGACGTGGCCGATATTGTCATTTCCGCTACCGGTGTGCTGCACCATCCCGTCTATCCCGACTTTGATGGCCTGAATCACTTCGCAGGCGATGTGTTTCACGCAGCTCGCTGGAACCACGATGTGCCACTCGACGGCCGGCGTATCGGCATTGTCGGCACCGGCTCCACCGCCGTGCAGATTACAGCGGATCTGACGAGTAAGGTGTCCCATCTCTCCCTTTTTCAGCGCACCGCTCAATGGATTTTTCCCCAAGAGAATCCGCCCTTCAGCGAGCAGGAAAAGGAGGTGTTCCGTAACGAGCCAAGCGCTATGGACGAATTGCATGCTTCCCTGACCCGGCTATTTGCCGATACCTTCGGCCGAGCGGTGATCGGTGATGAGTATGAGATTGGCCGGGTCGAGAAGCGATGCCGGGAAAATCTGGAAAACAACGTACATGACCCAGAACTAAAGGCTAAGTTGACCCCGGACTACAAGGCTGCCTGCAAACGACTGATCATATCCACAGGCTTTTACGAAGCCATCCAGAAACCAAACGCTGAGTTAGTGACCGAACCCATTGATCGAGTGGAGACGGGCGGCGTGCGCACCAAGGACGGCCGCCTACACGAAATGGACGTACTGGTCCTGGCTACCGGATTTAATGGTCACAGCTTTATGCGGCCCATGGATCTAATCGGCAGAGATGGCACGAAATTAAAGGATATTTGGGCAGAATCAACGCAGGCGCACCGTTCCATATCAATCCCCGAATTTCCGAATTTCTTCATGCTAGTAGGCCCCAACAGCCCGATTGGAAACTTCTCTTTGATAGACATCTCGGAAAAGCAACTGGACTACATCATGCAGTTAATCAACGTTTGGCGCCTAGGCCAAGCGGATCAAATTTCCGCTAAATGCACGGCGATGGAACAGTTTAACAGCGAAATCACAGCGGCCATGGGCAACACGGTGTGGGTCACAGGTTGTCAAAGCTGGTATTTGGACAAAAATGGCAATCCTGCCATGTGGCCCTTTACCTATGACCGATTTTGCGACGATATGAAGGCGCCTAACCTGGACGAATATGATCTAGTTTCTTAGATTAGGACCTCTACGCCGCAGTTGGAGATATTCATGTATTTGCCTGCCCACTTTAGAGAAGACCGTGTAGATATACTTCACGAAACGATGCGCCAGATTGGCTTGGCCACTGTTGTCGGCCAAGGGCCCGATGGCTTGGTTGCCTCCCATTTACCCATGGAGTTAGACACCGTAGCACAGCCCTACGGCACCCTACGCTGCCACTTTGCTAAGCGTAATCCGCTTGCTGAAGCTATCACAACTGATCATGAGTTATTAGTGATCTTTCAGGGACCACAAAGCTACATTACGCCAAATTGGTACCCCTCTAAGGAATTAACCGGTAAAGTCCTGCCGACCTGGGTCTATGTCGCCGTTCATGCCTACGGCATCGGAGGCAAATTTGAAGGTGCAGAAAAGCTTAAGGAACATGTTTCCGCTTTGACGGATAGTTTTGAAAGCAACTCACAGAAACCATGGAAGGTCCGTGATGCGCCTGACGATTACATTACTGACATGTGCAAAGGCATCACCGGCCTCGAAATCCCAATTAAGCGGCTCGAAGGTAAGTGGAAAATGGACCAAAACAAGTCCCAACTCGACGTCATGGGCGGCATAAACGGCTTGCGCGCCCAGGGTGATCATGTTGTTGCAGAAGTCATGGCCGACGCAAACAAATAGATCGAATTCCTGGGTCATACAGCCAGAAAAAACCATCATGGAAAACTTATTAGCATGTCATCATTCGACGTCGTCTCATCTACCGATTTGCCCAAAGTGGACAATGCCCTACGAGGTGCCATACGGGCGATTTCTAGCCGTTATGACTTCAAGGACAGCACATACTCCATCGAGCGCTCCGACGAGATTCTGAAGATCTGGGCCGATGATGAATTGAAGTTAAGGCGGGTAAAAGGACTCCTCCGCGGCTATCTAGCGGTCCAATTGCTACCGGAAAACTGAAAGACAGGCATTGCAAGGCTATGGACGAAATGGCTAATTCCGAAATCGAAGTCGGAATCGATACCGGTGGCACGTTTACTGATGTCGTATGTTTTTGTGACGGTCGTCCCGTTGGAGTGACCAAGGTCCC
>CAZDQC010000020.1:0-39368 GCA_964507245.1 uncultured Rhodospirillaceae bacterium | reverse complement strand
GATCACCCAAGCCTTGAAATCTATCGGCTATGGCAGTGGTCGCGAATAGACCCTCCATCATTAAAGATATTCAGCGGATCATCGGCCTGTTGCGGGACCGTGGCGACATGGCCATCGTGCTAGTGGAACAGTATTTCGAATTTGCGCGGAATCTGGCCGATAGTTTTATTGTAATGGAACGTGGAGGAGTGGTGTTATCCGGCCAAAGGTCCGATATGGTGGAGGAAGATGTACGCCGCTATCTCACGGTCTAAGCCACCAATACCGTTGCAACGCCTTAGAGGCAGTGCACGCGTATGTTTTACCGGCCGAGAAAACCGACTTACGGATCTCTATCAAACCAATCCCTGCCGGGTTTTTCTTCCCCGCCGCCCCGGCGGCAAGGTTGAGGCCGTTTTGTTGAACACAGCCGGCGGCCTCACGGATGGCGACGAACTGAACTACGCCGTTTGTACGGCGGACGGCGCCCATGTCGTGGTCACGACTCAGGCGGCGGAAAAAATCTACCGTTCCCGCGGCGACGACAGCCTTGTCCACAACCGGTTGCAAGTGATCAATGGCGCCTTCCTGGAATGGCTGCCCCAGGAAACCATTTTGTTCGACGGTGCGGTCCTAACACGTAAAATAGAAATCCAGCTGGATACCAATAGCCGCCTTCTTGCTATGGATTGGCTAATACTGGGTAGATTGGCTAGAAACGAGCATCTGAGACAAGCCACCATTCATGACCAATGGCGCCTGCGCCGCGATAGCCAGCTGGTTTGGGCAGATGATTTCCGCCTGAATGGGGATGTTGAAGCCCTGCGCCACCGGCGGTCTCTTTTAGACGGCGCACACGCTATAGCCACAATAATTTACGTGGCGCCTGACGCCTCTAAATTACTTGAAACCGCCAGATGCGCCCTACGGAAAGCAGTATGCCGCGCAGGTGTCAGTGAGCGCGCCGGCATGCTGATTTGCCGTTTTCTCGGCCCCGATGACATTTCGCTACGCCGCGATGTAGAAGCGTTCCTTGTAATATTCCGGGCCGCTCTGTATCGCCATCCGGCACCCATGCCCCGCGTCTGGGCCTGTTAAAGACACAATCTCGAGGAGGACATTGATGTTTCTGACACCACGGGAAAAAGACAAACTAATGGTAGCCACCGCCGCTATGGTGGCCCGCAACCGTCTAGAGCGCGGTGTAAAAATGAACTATCCGGAAGCGGTAGCCTTAATCACTGATTTCGTCGTCGAAGGCGCCCGGGATGGCCGCACCGTCGCCGACCTGATGTCAGCAGGCGCCAAGCTGTTAAGCCGCGGTCAGGTCATGGAAGGTATTCCGGAGATGCTACATGATGTCCAGGTCGAAGCTACCTTTCCCGACGGCACCAAGCTGGTTACCGTCCATCACCCCATACGTTGAGGACATAAGTCATGATCCCAGGCGAGATTATCGCGCTAAGCGGTGAACTGACCTTGAACGAAGGTCAGGACGTCATCACCCTAATCATCGCGAACACCGGCGACCGCCCAATACAGGTGGGCAGCCACTATCATTTTTTTGAAACAAACGCAGCTTTAGATTTTGATCGGGAAGCCGCGCGCGGCCGCCGACTGAGCATTCCCGCCGGCACCGCGATTCGCTTCGAACCAGGGCAAAGCCGCGAGGTTCCACTCGTGCCATATCGCGGCGACCGGACAGTCCACGGTTTCAACGGCGCCGTAGGCGGTGCCCTTGATGGGGAGGATTAGATTGTGTCAACCGAAATGAACCGGGAAGATTATGCCCATATGTACGGCCCCACTGTGGGCGACAAAGTTCGACTGGCAGATACCGATTTGTTCATCGAGGTGGAGAAAGATCACACCACCTATGGTGAAGAAGTGAAATTCGGTGGAGGCAAGGTGATCCGTGACGGCATGGGTCAAAGTCAGGTAAGCCGCGCTGATGGTGCTGTGGATACAGTCATCACAAACGCTCTGATCCTGGACCATTGGGGCGTGGTGAAGGCTGATATTGGCATCACCGACGGTCGTATCACTGGCATCGGCAAGGCTGGCAATCCAGATATCCAGCCCAATGTTGATATCATTATCGGTCCGCCAACCGAGGCTATTGCCGGAGAAGGTAAAATCATCACTGCGGGCGGCCTGGATGTACATATCCACTTTATTTGCCCACAACAGATTGAGGAGGCGCTTTTTTCAGGCGTCACCACAATGATGGGCGGCGGCACTGGACCCGCTACAGGCACCAACGCAACCACCTGCACACCAGGGCCATGGCATATCGAACGCATGCTGCAGGCCGCGGATAGCTTTCCAATGAACTTGGGTTTCTTTGGCAAAGGCAACGCTTCCCTACCCAAAGCCCTGGTAGAACAAGTCCAGGCGGGCGCCTGTGGCCTGAAACTACACGAAGACTGGGGCACTACGCCATCAGCCATTGATACCTGTCTATCTGTTGCCGACGATATGGACGTTCAGGTGATGATCCATACGGATACCCTGAACGAATCAGGTTTCGTGGAAAATACCACTGCCTCCTTCAAAGGCCGCACTATCCACGCCTTCCACACCGAGGGCGCTGGTGGTGGCCATGCCCCAGACATCATTAAGGTCTGCGGGGAGGCGAACGTCATCCCCTCGTCTACCAATCCAACGCGGCCATATACCCGCAACACCGTTGACGAGCATCTGGACATGTTGATGGTTTGTCATCACTTGGACCCGAACATCGCCGAGGACGTGGCTTTTGCGGAAAGCCGAATCCGTAAAGAGACCATCGCAGCGGAAGATATCCTGCATGACCTGGGAGCATTTTCTATTATCGCCTCGGATAGCCAGGCTATGGGTCGGGTTGGTGAAGTTATCATTCGGACCTGGCAGACCGCTGATAAGATGAAAAAGCAATTCGGATCAATGGATGGAGAGACCGGAAATAACGACAATGTACGCGCCCGCCGCTATGTGGCGAAATACACTATTAATCCGGCTATCGCCCAGGGTATCGCCCAGTACGTGGGTTCAATTGAAGTGGGTAAATTGGCCGACCTGTGTATTTGGTCCCCGGCCTTTTTTGGCGTCAAGCCCGATCTGGTCTTAAAGATGGGTACCATCGCGGCGGCCCAGATGGGCGATCCCAACGCTTCTATCCCCACACCGCAACCTCAATACCTGCGCCCTATGTTCGGGGCCTTTGGCGGAGCACAGTCTGCCTCCGCCGTGACGTTCGTATCTCAGGCAGCTACTGGCGTGAGGGAACAATATGGCCTGTCCAAGCCCGTGCTGCCAGTCAGCAATACGCGCGGCGGCATCGGCAAAAGCGCCATGATTCTGAACGATTCAATGCCCAAGATCGAGGTGGATCCGGAAACTTATGAAGTGCACGCAGACGGCAAAGTGTTGACCTGCGAACCAGCAGATGTACTAGCCATGACCCAGCGCTACTTCATGTACTAGGAGACAACCATGGAACGCGCCATTACCCATTTTCCCCGCGACGATTGGCCGTCCGAATTAGCCAAGGATAGTGTGACCTTAACCTTCGATAACCGCCACCGCCGGCGCATTCGTCTGTGTACAGATGGCGGCGAGGACATCCTGTTGGACTTGCCAAAGGCCATCGCGATGGCACACGGGGATGGCCTGCAGGTCAGCGACGGCCGTTGGCTTGCTGTCCACGCCGCACCAGAGCCGCTATTAGAAATTCGCTGCACCACAACCTTGGCTCTTTTGCGCATGGCTTGGCATTTGGGTAACCGACACTTGCCTACCGATCTAACCACGGAACGCTTGCTCATCCGCCCGGACCACGTAATCGAGGATATGGTGCGAGGAATGGGAGCTCAGGTAACGCAAATCTTTGCTCCGTTTCAACCCGAAGGCGGTGCCTATGACATTCATTCGTCAGGCCACAGACATGATCACTGATCACCATCAGCTGCTGCGGCTGCAAAGCTGGTTGTCCCCCAGCTTCCCCATTGGCGCTTTCAGCTACTCCCATGGTCTCGAATATGCCGTAGAGGCCGGTTTGGTGCACGATCGGGTTACTTTGATCGATTGGCTAGACGCCGATTTACGCCACGGAAGCGGTCGCAACGAAGCCATAATTCTGGCCGTGGCCTTGAATTCCGAAGGTGATGAATTTCAGGAGATAGCCGAATTAGCCCAAGCATCCTTTGCGACCGGAGAGTTGGCCTTAGAAAACCTCTCCCAGGGCGAAGCTTTTCTTCAGATGGTTCAAAAGGCTTGGCCCCACGAAGATTTAATATGCCTGCCAGAATCGCCGGCTTTGGCCATCTCCCTGGCCATAGCCTGCAAGGCCCACGGCATCGATGCAGAGGCTTCTTTGCATCTGCATTTGCAGGCCTGGCTAGCCAATCTGATCAACGCCGCCGTGCGCCTGGTGCCTATCGGGCAAACTGACGGTCAACTAGCCCAGGCTGAACTGGAGGAAGTGGTGATGGAGGTCGCGGCCATGGCGAAAAATGCAACCATCGAAGATCTCGGCTCCGCTGCAGTGGTAGTAGACTGGGCGAGCATGCAACACGAAACCCAATATACAAGGCTATTTCGATCATGAGCCCTATGGCAAACCATTCATCAGATCACGGGCCATTGCGCGTTGGTGTCGGCGGACCCGTGGGTTCCGGAAAAACAGCGTTACTTGAGGGCTTGTGCCGGCGCATGAGCGGCAAACGGGACATGGTGGTGATCACCAATGATATCTATACCAAAGAAGACCAGATGATATTAACCCGCACCGGCGCCCTGCCAGCGGAAAGAATTATGGGAGTGGAAACCGGCGGTTGCCCGCATACGGCAATTCGGGAGGACGCCTCCATCAACCTAGCCGCAGTGGCCCAGATGAGCAGCGCCTTTCCGGAGGCAGAAATTTGCCTGATTGAATCCGGTGGTGACAACCTAGCAGCTACCTTCAGCCCTGAACTTGCGGATCTGACTATCTATGTCATCGACGTCGCGGCAGGCGAAAAAATTCCGCGAAAAGGTGGGCCAGGCATCACCCGTTCGGACCTGCTGGTGATCAATAAGATCGACCTCGCCCCACTGGTCGGCGCAGATCTAAAAATTATGCGCCAAGATACATTACGTATGCGGGGCGAACGGCCGTTTGTCTTCACAAATTTAAAGACCCACGAGGGATTAGATAAGGTGGCTGGTTTTATCGCCGAGGCTGGTGGTCTGGCATGACCCTTGTTCTTTTTGCCAGCATGCCTACATTGACGGCATGTATATGAAGGCCAGACGATGAACGAACGGAAAAAATTCGGTCCAGAGTTAAATTTAGCGGAATCTTTGGCCGCTGAACGCCGAGCCGCGCAGGAACGCCGCCCCAGCCGAGAAGAGGCAGAGGACGCCGTTCGCACCCTGGTACGCTGGGCCGGCGACGACCCAGATCGCGAGGGCCTGGTCGGCACGCCCGAACGCGTAGTTCGAGCCTTTGAGGAACATTTCACAGGCTATCACGACGACCCATTAGAAATCCTGCAGCGCACCTTTGAGGAAGTCGAAGGCTACGATGAAATGGTCTTGTTACGGGATATACGTTTTGAAAGCCATTGCGAACATCACATGGCGCCGATCCTGGGTCGGGCCCATATTGCCTATTTACCAGACCGTCGGGTGGTGGGCATTTCAAAAATGGCGCGCTTAGTGCAAGTTTTTGCGAAACGCCTGCAAATCCAGGAAAAAATGACCGCTCAAATTGCCAACACCATTCAGGAAGTGCTCCAGCCCTTGGGCGTAGCCGTAATGATCGAGGCCTCGCACCAATGCATGACTACCCGAGGGGTGTACAAACCTGGTGCGGCGCTTGCCACCTCACGCATGTTAGGCGCCTTCCGCGAAAATGCTGCCACACGACGCGAATTCCTATCCTTGATCCGGAGTGACGCCAGCTTTGAAGATTGACGCTCTATTCGTGATGAAGTCTTGTTGATTTGACTTCTTACAAAATGCAAAATTCAGCCACTAGTTAACATACTTCTTTATAATGGTACGTGCCGATTTTCCTTAGCAGAGCGATAGACAGCTTCCTCAATCTCGATGTTGCGAAGATATTCCCGCGCCGAATTTTCTAAACAAGTACCATTGCGCAAATGCGAAATCACGTGTGCTTGTAGTGCATGGACACAGTCACCGGCAAATCCTGTGTCTGGCCAGCTGTATGGATGCTGCACCTCATTTCCACCCTGAGGTTTCCACCATAATCGAGCCCTTCCGTCTAGTCGCAGCACCCCGGCCGAACCCTCCAGCCACATTTCACCCATGGTCAACCGGGTGTTTTCAGCTACGTGATCGTTCAAGCGGTTGCCGTCAAACAATCCAGTCTGACCGGCAGCAAAATCGAAGACAATTATGCCCGCGTCTTCCCCCACAATATAAGAATTTAGGTGGCGTAGTCGGGCCGTCACGCCCGAGACCTCGCCCAAGAGAAAACGAAAGGTGTCGATAAAATGGATCGCAGTTTCATGCACCAAAAACCGCTCCATGTGCTGAAAATAGGGTTGACGGGAAAGATAGGCCATGGGGCCCTGGCCATCTCCTGGGCGTAATCGGAACGACAAACCGTGCAGATTGCCCAGCTGTCCACTTCTAATCAGGCGGCGCATCTCCCGATACCAAGGCTGAAAGCGGAAATTTTCGTGCACCACCAACAAAGTTCCCGCATTTTCTGCGGCCGCTACCACCTCCTTTGCCACCTCAAGCGTAGGGGCAAGAGGCTTTTGGCAGATTCCAGGCAGACCCCGACCGGCAACGGCATTGACAAGTTCTAGATGAGAAGCCGGCGGCGTCGCAATATCGACAAGGTCGGGTTTAGTTGCATCGAACAATGCTTCATGGTCTGAAAAAGCCGGCACGCCAAAATTTGCGGCAGCGGTCGCCGCCTTTGCCGCATCCAGATCAGCAATCCCCACAAGTTTCGTGCCCGGCAACCGTGCCCAAGCTTCCTGGTGAAATTGGGCAAAATAACCCGCACCGACAACTGCCACGCGCACCGGCATTACCTATGCACCCCGCAACAATTCGACAAAATTGTTGACAGCCTTATCCGTATTGCCAAATTCAAAGGTCAATACCGGACCATCGGATTTTGCCATCTCCTGCGCCTTTTCAATCCGTTCACGTGCCGCGGCCCGCGCATCCTTGCCGAGGGCAGATTTGGAGGCCGGCAAACGTATGGCATCACCTAGAAAGTTTGGGGATTCTATTCTTTTGTTGTTGCTCATAGACAAATGCCCCAATGAGCAGGGGCATAACCCGCTATCGGGCTATCGAAAGTGTACAACTTAGTATCCAAAAGATTGCCGAGATAGGCCGTTCTGAGATCCGGTCCGCCAAAAGCAATGGAAGAGATAGACTGCATAATCTCCGTCTGGATATTATCAAGATGTTCCCGGCCCATTTGTCCGGCCTGAAAGGCCTTTTCCACCTCAGCCAATAGCTCAGGATCATTTTCCTCGATCACTACGTGTTTTTTGCGATCGGGCGTGACCCGAATGACACGGTTTGATACCACCGAGGTCATCCAAAACGCCCCCTCTTCGTCGAACGCCAAACCATCAGGAAATGTACCGGCACCATACTCGACGAAGGTTTCCCTGGGCCCCAGTCCATCTTTCGTAATCTGGTACCGCGACGTCCGTCGTGCCATAGTTTCGTTGACAAACAACCAGTCGCCAGATGGGTCTACGATTGCCTCATTAGTGTAGCCCACCCCGTCGGCGACGAGCCGTGGACCCAAGTCATCCACCAAGATAATGAAACCGTCCGCCACATCGCCCCGATAAGCCGAAGCACGGGGGTCATGGCGCGTGGAAACAGTGATCCATACACGGTCCTTGTGGTCGATGCCGACAAAGTTGGTTGGTGGTATGGGTGCACCATCGATCTCCACCAAAAATGGGCTAACCTGGCCATCTAGAGTCAGTCTCCAAATGCCGCCTCCCTCCCCATGTAGGTCTGCGAGCAGAAAATCACCCTTTTTTGTCAGGGCAAAACCATTGGTAACGACCGCTGGTAAACTGTCGCGCACGCCAAGAATATCTCTACGACCTCTTGCGGACGCGATCACGCTGACGCCGCCTCCGGCATGTGATGTTATTACCGTACCATCCGACAGGCATAGCACGCACTCGGGGCGGGTGAGGCCATTACCGTAGGTGCCAAGATCACTAGGCTCAATGTGGAATTGATCTGCAACCATTATCCCTACTCCTCTATAAATTCGTAGTTATTATAGCCACGTGCCCCTCTCGACCCAGTATCTTCTGATACCCGTTACACCACCCTTCGCGTAAGGTAATTTCATCCCTTACCAGCACGGAGCGCATAAAAACCGCCGACAAGGATTGAGACTTTCGTTGTCGCTATGGAATACGGCTACAAGAATTGCTAGTAGCGCATTCGTCAGCCGTCCATGCGCTCTGAAGTAGATCTATAACTATTTTTTTCCATCAATCTCCGGAAGGATACGTCTAAACGATGCAAGGCTTTCGCCACCCGCTTCTGATAAACGATAGACACCCCTTCCTATACGCTCAAACCAACCGTAGTGGTTTCTTTGCAAAATTGATCCAGCCTTCTCTACGCCTGTGGCGGCTCGTATATCGGCCACCTTGAGACTGCCTTTGCGGTTCAAGGCCATAGCACAGCGCAGGGCGTCTTGGCGGTATGCAGTGATAATGCGGGTGCGATTTGCCCCGCCTGTGTTGGGATCGCCGGTTCGTTTAGCGAATTCCAACATCAACCGGGTTTTTTGCTGCTTAATTTTTCGCGGCACATAGGGTCCCGGATCTACAAGCACATTCACATTCCGTTCCCGCGATAGATCCGGGTTCACAATCATAAGTCCCAGGCCCAGCATGCGGCAAAGTTTCTTGTAGTCCCGCTGTCGGCTCCGCCAACTGCGATGCTTGGCCGGGGTGTCGGGCGCGCGCACAGCGACATACACATCATCGGTAATACTTTGACGTTGAATACCTTGCAGCACCAGATCCATGGAAAAAGTCAGTTTCAATTCCACGACGACGATCGGTTCTTCGTCCTTGACCGCTACGACATCACAGTTCTGGACCTCTGACTTAACGGTGTAACCACGCGCCTCCAGAAATTCTTTTACGGGAAGATAAAGATCCGTTTCCCTAACCAACTGCTACCGCCGCCGGGGCTAGAGGCAAACCAGCCACGTCGGCACGTGTGCAGAACACCGTACCGGCGTCGTGCCGATCAGTCCCACGGCTACCCGTAACCACATATAGATCCATCAGATCCGCACCGCCAAAACAGACAGAGGTTACCATCGGTAGAGAGCATTTAATGGAACGACGCAGGCTACCATCTGGCTCGAACACATCCACACGGCCGCCATCGGCCATAGCGACCCAGACACTACCATCCACCGCGACGGCAAGACCATCCGGTGTAACATCACCTGTATCTGCGAACGTACGATGGGAACTTAGGTCGCCGTTTTCTTCTACGTCATAAATGCGTATGCGGTCCCGTCGGGATTCAGAATGATACAATTTTGTGCCGTCGGGAGAGAAGCCCAGGCCGTTGGTGAGCATCACATCGCCACCCACCTTGCGTGCACTACCATCCAAGTCGATCAAAAACAAATCGGCGGGTTTCGGAACTTCGTCGCTATCCACTGGACGGAATGACAACGCTCCAGCATAGATGCGTCCCTTGGCATCCGTCGTAATATCATTGAAACCGATCCAGCCACCTTCGGGATTATTCGGCAATAGGATCTGGGTATCGCCGCCATCTGCCGGTTTCAGGGCGATATTTCGTCCTGAAACTACGACACCACCATTCTCATGTAGGGCCATGCCACCAATGCCGCGACGGTGGTCAATGATCTGACTAACCGAATTATCCAGTCCGATGCAAAATACACCACCATTGATGACGTCTGAATAGATTAAACCGCGTTTGTCATCCCAAACTGGGCCTTCGATCAAACCATAGCCCGTGGCTAGTTCCTGCATTTGACGCACCTCCCATACATTTTTACTCTGCGGTCAAATCATCCCCCGCCAATGCACGTCGCACAAGTGCTGCCGTTTCGTCAACGCCGTAAAGGGCAGCAAAAGATCCAAAACGGGGGCCCTGGCTTTGTCCAAACAAGACCTCGTAAAGAGCCTTGAACCAGCTCCGCAAATTTTCAAATTCATGCACCTTGCCAATCTCGTAGACCTGATTCTGGATTTCCGAGCTGGACGAGCCTGGCTCCATACCTTCCAAAACAGTCAGCAGGTCTTCCATTGCAGCCCGTTCCTTGTCTGTTGGATCTCTGTACTGTTTATGAGGCTTCACGAAATCCCGATAATAGTTGATGGCATAGCCAACTAGCGCATCCAACATGGGATGGCCATCACGGTCCGCACCAGGAGCATAACGGGAGATGAAGCCCCATAACACTTCCGGGTCCTCAGAATTGCAAGCGCTGGCCAAGTTCATTAATAGGGCGAATGTAACAGGCACGCCTTCCTGGGGTGGTTGGCCACCGTGTATATGCCAGGCCGGATTGGCAAGTCTTTCCTCTTCCTCCTGACAATGGAAGCCTTCCAAATACCTCAAATAATCATCCACCGCACGAGGAATGACATCGAAATACAGGCGCTTAGCACGTCGCGGCTGCTGGAACATGTACAATGACAGGCTTTCCGGTGAAGCGTACCGCAACCATTCGTCAATAGTTATTCCGTTGCCGACGGACTTCGAAATTTTCTTTCCTTCATGATCCAAAAATAGTTCGTAAGTGAAGCTCTCTGGCGGGCTAGCCCCAAGAATTCGGCAAATTTTGGACGACAGCTTCACAGATTCGATCAAATCCTTACCCGACATTTCGTAATCCACATCCAAGGCAAACCAGCGCATAGCCCAATCCGCCTTCCATTGCAGCTTGCAATGCCCACCAGTTATGGGAACTTCTACTTTTTTGCCAGACCCGTTTTCGTAAACCACCGTACCCACGTCCAAATTCTTTTCAATAATAGGGGTCTGCAGCACCTTACCCGTTTCTGGACAGACAGGCAGAAACGGGCTGTATGTCTCCCTGCGTTCAGTGCCTAATGTGGGTAGGATGACCTCCATGACTTCGTCGTATGCACGCAGGACAGCCAGCAAGGCTTCATCGAATCGGCCGGATTGGTAACAATCCGTCGACGATACGAATTCATAATCGAAACCGAACTGATCCAAGAACGCCTGCAGCCGCGCATTGTTATGGGCACCAAAACTGTCATGGGTGCCAAAGGGATCCGGGACTTTTGTCAAGGGCATTTCCAGGAACTGAGCCAGCATATCTTGATTGGGAACGTTGTCGGGTACCTTACGCATGCCGTCCATATCATCGGAGAACGCCACCAACCGTGTCGGAATGTCAGACAGCTCCTCGAACGCCCGGCGCACCATTGCCGTGCGCGCCACCTCCCCAAAGGTGCCAATATGGGGCAGACCCGATGGACCATAACCCGTCTCAAACAGAACATGACCCTTGTCCGGCGTCTTGTTATTGACCCGTTTCAACAGAGATCTCCCCTCTTGAAAGGGCCAAGCTTTATGATCTTTTGCGAGCTCGGAATTCATTTTAAGGGCGTTCCCTTCGTGCGGAGCGCGACATTAGACAAAACGCGCGCCACGTCAACCGATGGTGAGTAGCTCTGCAAGGCCTTATGATCTAACCCTATGACTCTAAGCACTGTATCGTTCTCCGCCCCCGCCATGGTAGCCGGCTTGCGCCTAACCATCTGGTTAAGCGCCGACGGCGAGGTTGAGGAAATGACTGCTGCAGCGGCCATGGCCAGAACAAGAAATGAGACCCCCATTGTCAACCACGCCACCGCCACCGCCAAGCGGTTAGAGACGAAGGCACTGGCAGCCTACGATTTATTAGAACTATTTGCCTTTGTCCGGCCAGCCCAATTCTGTTTGCCTACTCCAGGTGGCTTGGCTGTTGCACTGAATCTGCCGTCGCCGGGCGATGCTGTTGAGGCCGCGCTAACCCTACAAAAAGTGACCAATGCTCTTTTGAACGAATTGTCCGAAGTAATAGAAAATCGCGAGCGATTAGGCGCTATCGCCTTCGCCCTGACCCAAGGAGGCTGGCGATGGGGACCACCCGTGCTTACCGCCCTAGGCATGCCAGAAGAGAGCAAGGGCAATGCCTTCGCGGCTTGGCAAAGTTTACCAGAGCGGGAGTATGGGCCGGCTCCGTCATCGCCCTCGGACTACGCTATTGGACCAGATGAAGCACAGGCAAAATTGGCGGAACTGATCGGCGTTGGGGCCGAAAGTAGGCCGCAGCAGTTCGCCTATGCCGCCGCCACATCCGTCGCATTTACGCCGCGGCGAGAAGCAGAAATGCCCCGCCTAGTCCTCGCAGAAGCCGGAACCGGTGTGGGCAAAACGCTGGGCTATATTGCGCCAGCCAGCCTTTGGGCTCGCAAGAACGGCGGCACTGTCTGGCTGTCTACCTATACGCGGAACCTACAACGGCAGATTGATGGCGAATTGAACCGACTGTATCCCGACCCGGAGCAAAAGAATCGCAACGTCGTGATACGCAAGGGCCGAGAAAATTACCTGTGTCTGTTAAATTTTGAAGAGGCAACCAAAGCCTCAGGAATCGACCTCCGCAGTTCCGTGGCCCTAGGTCTGATTGCACGCTGGGTGGAACATACAAGGGATGGTGACATGGTGGGCGGCGACTTCCCTAGTTGGCTAGCCACACTTTTTGGTGCCGGCACCATTGCCACCCTGACGGATCATCGGGGCGAATGTATCTACTCCGCCTGCAGGCACTATTCTAAATGCTTTATCGAACGCAGCCGACATGAATCCATGAACGCAGAAATTGTCGTAGCAAACCATGCCTTAGTAATGACCCGTGCCGTTCTGGAGGCGGATAGTGGGCAACTTCCCCTTCGTTATATTTTTGACGAGGGGCATCATGTCTTCGACGCTGCCGACAGCACCTTCGCCGTCCATGCCACAGGTAGTGAGGGAGCGGAACTACGGCGCTGGCTACTGGGCTCAGAAGCCAATTCACGTCGAAGTCGACGAACCCGCGGATTGGAGGCACGCATCGGCGATCTAATTAGCGATAACGATGGCTTATTAATTCAGAAAAACGTCCTACGCTCGGCCAAAGCTCTGGCTGCACCGGGTTGGCTAAACCGAGCGATAGAGAATAATCCACGCGGCCCCATGGAAACTTTTTTGGCCCGGGTCCGCCACATGGTGTTAGCCCGCGTAAACGACAACCGATCCCCCTATAGTCTGGAAGTCTCCGTCGAGGAGCCAGACGCTGATCTATTACAGGCCGCCAAAGAGACGGCGGCGGCCTTGGAATCCCTACACCTACCTTTGGCGGAGCTTGCCGGCTATCTAATCACGCGACTGAATAAGGAGGCGGAAATTTTGGATACACCCAGTCGCCTGCGCATCGAAGCCGCTACCCGTAGCCTAAGACAGCGAGCAGGTATGTTACAGGCTTGGCGCTCCATGCTCTTGGACCTGGGCCAAACAACGCCCGAGCATTTTGTGGACTGGTTTGCTATCGAACGCATCGGCGGACAAGACCGTGATATTGGCATGCATCGTCATTGGGTCGATCCCTCGCAACCCTTTGCCGATACGGTATTGCGTCAAGCCCATGGTGTGGTCATCACCTCTGCAACCTTGAGGGACAATCCCCCTGAGGCACCGGATGACTGGCGTTCAGCAGAAGTTCACACGGGCGCCTTGCACGTAGCCCTACCTGCAGAACGAACAAGCCTGCCCTCCCCCTTTGACTACACGACAGCGACGCGAATATTGATCGTAGGAGACGTCAACCGTAACCGGCCCAACGATGTTGCCGCAGCCTATCGAGAATTATTCCTAGCTGCGGGTGGTGGAGCACTCGGCCTATTCACCGCAATTCAACGCCTACGTGCCGTACATGAAAAAATCATCCAGCCTCTGGATGCGGCAGGCATTCCTATCCTCGCACAGCATGTGGACGCCATGGACACCGGCACCCTAGTAGATATTTTCCGGGCCGAGGAGGACGCTTGCCTGCTAGGTACAGACGCGGTCAGAGACGGCGTCGATGTGCCAGGCCGGTCTCTGCGCCTAATTGTATTCGACCGGGTGCCCTGGCCCCGGCCAGATATCCTGCACCGCGCACGAAAAAAGGCGTTTGGCAAAGGCTATGACGACATGATTGCCCGTTTGCGCCTGAAGCAGGCGTACGGTCGTCTCCTTCGCCGAGCTGATGACAAGGGCGTATTCATAATGCTGGACGGAATGCTGCCCACGCGCCTGACCACAGCCTTCCCACAAGGCTTAGAGGTGCAACGCCTCGGATTGGCTGAAGCCATCGAACAGACCCGAGAATTCCTTGAAGACTGATTCAGGACGGCAATGATCTATGTTGTGATCTTTCAGCCTTGTGGTCGGCGTCACCGCTTTTCTCGCCTCCGGTTAGCGCCAGCAGGCCACGTTAAATCATTCGGCGCACCAGCAAAATTCTTCATGACATTCCAACAAAAACAGGGAATTGGTTCAAATTAAATGAGTCAACAGAAAACCAGCGCACAATTGCCTTAAACGCTGAAATATTTCGCCTGAGGGTGATGCACCACGATGGCCGAGGTCGACTGTTCCGGGTGCAACTGGTCCTCGTCCCCCATGACCAGGCCAATGCGATCCGCTTCCAGAAGATCCAAAATTATTCTCTGGTCGGACATGGTGGGACAGGCAGGATAGCCAAACGAATAGCGGGAACCACGGTAACCCTGGTTCAGCAATTCATCCTTATTCCGGGCATCCAGATTGCCATAGCCTAGTTCACCGCGCACGCGTTTGTGGACATACTCTGCCATAGCCTCGGCCATCTCCACTCCTAGTCCGTGTAGGTAAAGATAATCCTGATAGCGGTCATCATCGAACCATTGCCGCGCCACTTCCGAAGCGTGTTGACCAATGGTCACAGCCTGCAGCGCGATAATATCCCAATTTCCCGCTTCGATCTCACGGAAGAAGTCAGCGATACATAGTCCGCCCGCTCGGTTTTGCCGGGGTAACGAAAACCTGGTCAGTTCTTTTTCGCCGTCTTCGTCAAACAAGACCAGGTCATCTCCATCGCTAGCGGCGAAAAAATATCCATAGACCGCCTGAGGCTGCAGAATTTTCTCCGCCTCGCAGCGGGCCACCAAATCATTCATGATGGGACGCACCTCTGCCCGAGCCCATTCCATATATTCTTTTAGAGGCCGCCCCTGTTTGCGATAACCCCAGTGGAACTGGTACAGCATACGTTCGTTCAGATAAGGCAAAAGAGAGCGGATACCCACTTCCTCGACAATACGATGGCCAAGGAATGGTGCGGAAGGTATATCGACACCCTTGTGCAGTTCCTCCCGCCTGGTCTTTACCTCTGCCAAGTCCATGGGTCGAGGCATCAGTGTTGGCTGACCTAGCTTGCGCCGCTGGTTTTTCGGCTTGCCCTCGCGCTTGGCATCACGTTGAGCAACATAGTCATCAAAGGCACCGTCAACCACCTTGCCCATAAGATCTAGACCATCAAAGGCATCGCGGGCATAAGCTACCCGGCGCGAGGATGCGGCATAGGCGTCGGCGCAATCTTCTTCAACAAAATTTCGCGTCAGAGCAGCCCCTCCCAGAATTACCGGTAGGTTAATCTGCTGGCGGGACATTTCTTCGAGATTCTCTCGCATTATTGTGGTGGATTTGACCAACAGGCCTGACATGCCGACAGCATCAGCATTATGTTCCTTCATCGCATCCACGATTGCCCCAATGGGTTGTTTTATTCCAAGATTGATTACGTTGTAACCATTATTAGTCAGGATTATATCCACCAAGTTTTTGCCAATATCGTGGACATCGCCCTTCACCGTCGCCACGACAATCGTGCCTTTTTGGCTATCCGCGCTACGTTCCATATGGGGTTCCAGGTAGGCGACTGAGGCCTTCATGGTCTCCGCCGATTGCAGCACGAAAGGTAATTGCATCTGACCAGAGCCGAACAGCTCGCCCACCACCTTCATACCATCCAATAGAATTTCGTTGACGATTTTTAAAGGCGCGTGCTGTTCCATAGCCTCGTCCAGATCCTCCTCTAGACCGGGGCGGTCACCATCAATTATCCGCTGTTTTAGACGCTCCTCCACCTCCGCTGGGCGTTCCTTCTCGACTTTGGCTGTGGAACGGTCCTGGAACAACGCGATGAATCTATGTAAAGGATCAAGGCCATTCGCGCGCCGGTCATAGATCAAATCCTCCGCTGCCTTGACCTCTACGTCTGGAATAGAATGCATAGGCAGAATTTTGGACATATGCACGATAGCACCGGTCATGCCGCGATCAAGGGCATGTTGCAGATAAACAGAGTTCAGCACATGCCTCGCCGAGGGCATTAGGCCAAAAGAAATATTTGAAAGTCCCAGAATGATCTGACATTCCGGTAATTCCTTGGAAATCCGGTCAATAGCATCTAGGGTTTCCAGGCCCAGACGCCGGTCATCATCATTGCCGGTGCAAATCGTGAAGGTTAAGGGATCAAATAATAGGTCCTGAGGCGCCAATCCGTGCCGATTGATCGCGAAATCATATAGGCGATGTGCCAGATTTACCTTATCCGCCGTGGTCTTGGCCATGCCAGATTCATCGATAGTTAGAGCGATGACGCCGCAACCAAATTTTCGAGCTAGCGCCAGACGCATCCTCGCAGGCTCTTCTCCATCTTCGAAATTAATCGAATTAATTAGAGGCTTGCCGCCGTAGAGTTTCAGAGCCCCTTCAAGGACCGGATATTCAGTGGAATCGATTACCAATGGGGCATGAACGGCGCCCCGCATGCGGTTAACAATGGCGCTCATATCTGCCAATTCGTCCCGGCCGACAAAGGCCGTGCACAAATCTAGTGTGTGTGACCCTTCCCGAACCTGTTCCCGCCCCATGGCAATGCAGCCATCCCAATCCTCGGCTTCCTGCAGCTCGCGGAATTTTCGGGAACCGTTTGCGTTGCACTTCTCGCCAATAGACAAGTAGGCGTTTTCTTGACGGTATGGCACCTGACCATACAATGATGCGAGACCTGGAACCCAATTCGGCTGCCGCGCCGCGGGCTTCGGCCGGCGCCCCGCGCCCAGGCCTTCCAGCATGTCGCTCAAGCCCTTGATATGTTCTGTAACGGTACCGCAGCAGCCACCAACCATATTCACCCCGTCTTCCACCACGAAACGACGGGCCCAGCTGACTAGCTCTTCAGGCGTCAGGGGGTAACTAGGTTCGCCATCAACCAATTCGGGCAGACCGGCATTGGGCTGCACAGAGATGATGCCCGGCCATTGTTCCGACAACCAGCGTATATGCTCCGCCATTTCGCGGGGTCCTGTCGCACAATTCAAGCCGATGGCATCCACACCAAGGGCATGAATGACGGTAGCAGCGCCCCCTATTTCAGTCCCCACCAATAAAGTACCCGTGGTTTCGATGGTGACTTGGGTCAATAACGGCACCTCGCGACCCACATCCGCCATCGCCTTCCTGGCCCCATTTACAGCAGCCTTGAGCTGCATAATGTCTTGCACCGTTTCAACCATGATGCCGTCGACCCCACCGGCCAAAAGACCCGCTGACTGCAGCACTAATCCGGCTTCCAACTCGTCATAGTCAATCTGTCCTAGGCTTGGCAGCTTGGTGCCAGGTCCAATATCACCCAGTACGTACCGGTCCAAGCCGTCGCGGCGAAATTCCTCGAGGGATTCTCGGGCCAGTTCGGCAGCTTTTTTATTGATTTCAAATGTGCGGTCCTGAAGGTCAAATTCCGCTAGGGTAATAGCAGATCCACCAAATGTATTAGTCAGCAGAATGTCGGATCCGGCAGCGACGAATCCCTGTTGGATTTCTCGCACGATGTCCGGCCGGCTAAGATTAAGCACCTCGGAACAATTCTCCTGGCCCCAATAGTCGATTTCGATGTCCAACTCCGCCAGCTGCAAACGACTACCCATGGCTCCGTCACACAACAACACCTCTTCACGTAAATGGTCCAATATATCCGTCATTTGGAAGACGCCCCTGGCCCCAGATAGTGTGGACGAAGGCCTAATATGTGGCAGATTGCATAAGTCAAATCCGCTCTATTTAAGGTATAAAAATGAAAATCCGTTACTCCAGCGGTTCGCAGTTTCCTACACTGCTCCGCTGCCACTGTCACAGCGACCATGCGGCGGGTTTCAACATCGTTGTCCAACCCCTCAAACAAATGAGCCATCCAGGCCGGCATGACAGTGCCACAGGATTTAGCGATACGCGCCGCCTGGACAAAATTACTTACCGGCAAGATACCCGGCACGATAGGCACCCAGATCCCTGCAGCCCGAGCCCGTTCCAGGAAACGTAAGTAGGTATCCGCATCAAAAAAGAACTGGGTAATTGCCCGATTGGCGCCTGCATCAATTTTTCGCTTTAGGTTGTCCAGGTCCGCCTGGCTGGAAGGGCTGTTGGGGTGCATCTCGGGGTAAGCAGCCACCGATATATCGAATTTAGCTAATTTTAGTAAACCACTAACCAGTTCAGCGGCATCGTAATAGCCGTCCGGATGGTTTTTAAATTCTTCCTGTCCTTCCGGTGGATCGCCGCGCAGAGCTACTAAGTGCCGCACGCCTGCGTCCCAATATGTTTGCGCGATTTGGTTTACCTCATCTCGGCTGGCACCAACACACGTCAGATGCGCTGCGCAAGACAACCCGCCCTCATTTTGTAGGCGAGTGACAGTGTCGTGGGTACGTTGCCGGGTGCTGCCACCGGCACCATATGTAACAGAGACGAACGAGGGTTGCAGAGGGCTTAGGCGCTCCATCGCATGCCAAAGGTTTTTCGCCATAACTTCCGTTTTCGGCGGAAAGAATTCAAATGAAACCGATAAGGGCCCCTTGGCATTGGATGAGAAAACGTGATCACCTGGATTTCCCAGCATCACGACTGAAGGCCTCTTTCGTTGTGAGCAAGCCAGATTAGGACCGTCAAGCTACTGCCCACCAACGCGATAGGATCCGGCGTTTGCATATCTGCCGCCGCACACCAGCCAGCAACTTGCTCGGGCCGGAAGCCAAGCCAACGATGTTGATGTTCCGTGCGAAGAAACTCCTGATCATGAGATGCAAAATCAACGACCAATAAACGGCCGCCGGTTCGCAGGGTTTGGGCCGCTTCCGAAATGACTACGCCTGGCTCTTCGGCGTAGTGGAGAACCTGATGCAGGACCACAACATCAAACTCATTTGCCGGGAGTTGAAGATTGTACATGTCGCCATGGCGAACCTGGCAATGGCGATATCCCGACTGTTCCAGCTTGACACGTGCCACCTGCAGCATTTCATGGGATAGATCGATCCCGGTACCACGACTGATTAGAGGCGCGAACACTTCCAGGATACGGCCAGTTCCAGTGCCGATATCCAAGAAATCACCAATTGGCCCCTTCCCAATGACCTCCTGCAAGGCTTCTTCGACTTCTTGCTCGGGTACATAGAGAGAGCGGATCTCGTCCCACCGATCAGCATTCGCACGGAAGTACTCGGCTGCCGCTTCGGCTCTGGTTCTCTTGATAGCTTCCAACCGGTTCAGATCCCGTGCCAGTCCATCATCCAGGTCCGGCACCAAATCCACCAAGGTGCGGGCCAGATGCGCGCAATCTGAAGTATCGGCTAATCGGTAATAGGCCCAGGTTCCTTCGCGGTGCCGCTCCAATAATCCGGCGTCGCATAGCAGTTTCAGGTGGCGCGAGACCCTAGGCTGACTTTGCCCTAAAATCTGGGTCAAATCCGTAACTGTCAGTTCGGCATGGGCGCAAAGAGCCAGCAGACGTAACCTGGATGGCTCCGCAGCGGCTCGCAATCCTTGCAATAATGTTTCCATTTGAAGCCTAGCTGTTTTCACGGATAATTTAGTTATTACATAAATATATTATTATATATATAGATTATAAAAATAAAGTAAAGAGATACAAAAATAGGCCCGCCACCAAGTGATAACGGGCCCAGAAATATTCTGTGATTTGCCTTAGGCGGCCTTTGCGATCTCAATCCGCTTTGGCTTAAGATGTTCAGGCGTATAATGCCGACGCCTTAGCCCTAAAACTTCAGTCACGGTACTAATTTCGAGATTACGGCCGAGTGGAATTAAGTGAACTGCCGTTTCTTGTCGCTGCAGGTTACACAGTGGAAACCATGCGGCTGACCTAGCCTAATCCAGGCCAAAACCCTTGAACTTATTGCGGAATTTGGCCACGCGGCCAGTTTCTAACACCCGTTGGGGCCCACCAGTCCAGGCTGGATGGGTCGAAGGGTCAATATCCAGCTTTAATTCGTCCCCCGGCTCACCATACGTTGAGCGAGTGGTGAACTTCTGCCCATCAGTCAAGACCACGGTAATTTCATGGTAATCAGGGTGGATATCATTCTTCATGCTACTGCTCCGTAAACGCCGATGGTGTATAACGAAAGGACAAGCCGAGTGCAAGGTGCCATGTTGTACGCCTCCTTCACAATTGCTATACCGCAGCGCGGCTGGGTGCTGGACAATACAGTGATAAAGGTAAGGGCGGTATAGATTGCGAAATAGAGCTCCTGAAGGGGAACGGGAAAAAAGTAAGAGGGTTGCCAGCCTGCGCCGCATTTTTCCCTTCATCGCCCCTTACAAATGGATTGTTGCGGCCGCTGGGGTCGCGCTAATCGTATCGGCTGGTTCGGTTCTGGCTATCGGACAGGCCATTCGCCGCGTTATCGACCATGGCTTTGGTCAGCAACAGGGACTGATCGATCAGTATTTTCTGGCCCTTTTAGGTGTAGTGTGCATTTTAGCGGCAGCAACGTTCGCCCGCTATTTTCTGGTCACTTGGCTGGGCGAACGTATTATTGCCGATATTCGCAAGGCTGTTTACAGCCATGTCATTGGCCTGAGTCCGGCATTTTTCGAGACCATGCGTACCGGTGAAGTCCTCTCCCGCCTGACTGCAGATACGACTTTGATACAGACCGTAGTCGGCTCTACTGCATCCATCGCCTTGCGTAACATCTTGATGTTCCTCGGCGGCACGGTTTTATTAGTCATATCAAGCCCAAAATTGACGGGGCTGGTGTTTGCCCTCTTACCAGTGGTCATCCTGCCTATTTTGATATTTGGCCGGAAGGTACGTCGCCTATCTCGCGATAGCCAGGACCGCATCGCGGATATCACTAACTATGCCGAGGAAAGTCTGGGTGCGATTCAAGTCGTACAAGCCTTTTGTCACGAATTTCTGGATCGCCTGCGGTTTGGCAAAGTCACGGACGCCGCATTTATGGTGGCCATTCGGCGAACCCGAGCTCGGGCTTGGCTGACGGCCCTAGTCATGCTGCTGATTTTTGGAGCAATTGATGCCGTTGTCTGGATCGGAGCCAATGACGTAATATCTGGCGAGATGAGTGGTGGCCAGCTCGCTGCCTTTGTTTTCTACGCTATTATCGTTGCCGGTGCCCTGGGTGCCTTAGCAGAAGTGTATGGCGAACTTCAACGGGCAGCCGGCGCCACCGAGCGGTTAGTAGAATTATTGTCAGTCAATTCAAGCATCGTAGTAGCCAAAGCACCTAAACCGCTGCCGTCCGTAGGAAGTTGTGCCATCAGCTTCAAGGAGGTCACATTTGAATATCCGTCACGCCCAGACCTGCCCGCGTTAAAACGATTCAATTTGGACGTTGCGTCGGGTGAAACGGTTGCTCTGGTCGGTCCATCTGGCGCTGGTAAAACAACTGTCTTCCAGTTGCTACTACGCTTCTATGATCCGCAAGAGGGCGCAATTCTATTGGATGAAATTAATTTACGCCACGCGGATCCAACCGAAGTGAGATCCAAGATTTCTCTTGTGCCTCAGGATCCGGTCATTTTCGCCGCCAATGCCCGCGAGAATATCCTCTACGGGCGTCCCGACGCTAGCGAAGAGCAAATCGTTGCTGCCGCCGACGCAGCCAAAGCTTCAGATTTTATTGAATTATTGCCCGAGAAATACCATTCCTTTTTAGGCCAGAAGGGCACCCTCCTATCCGGTGGCCAACGCCAACGCCTTTCAATTGCCCGAGCCATTCTAGCCGACCCCCCGGTCCTTCTGCTTGACGAAGCTACTTCATCGCTCGATGCCGAATCCGAACGCGCCGTACAAGAGGCTCTAGAATACCTGATGGCAGACCGCACCACTATCGTCATCGCCCATCGCCTGGCCACAGTGTTGAAAGCCGATCGGATCGTTGTCATGGAACATGGGACAGTGGTCGAAATGGGCCGCCATGACGACCTAGTCAAGCAAAACGGTCTTTACGCCCGGTTTGCCGCCTTGCAATTCAATACTGATTAATCATTTTCCTAATTACCCCGCCGTGCGGTCTAAAATTAGAGAACTGCCCCAAAACCCATACCGCTCCACTTCCGTTTTCATCTACCAGAAACCTAGATTAACGGTCCTTAGGTACCGCGCCGGCGCGCAGTTGCGGCATGGTCGATCTGACCATCACCACGAATAACAACGCCATAGTCTCGTGCGGCTGCCTCGACGCTAACCAGACCCATCCGCACATCCTCGGCAACCGCAGTTTCATTCCGGCCGTTGGGATCACCAAAACCACCACCACCGGGCATCTCGACGATAAGACGTTCCCCGGCAGGTATCGTCTGAAATCCCTTGTTGCGCAGCTGATGGCCAGAAGCAAGGCGAACCCGCCCCTTCGCGCCGGAGCCACCGCCGTCGCGGCCCCGTGCCGGAAACAGCACCCGTTCAAAACTAGCAAAAATGCCGAATGGTGCATCGTCACGACTAGTTATTTCCATGGTTTGACCCAAGCCGCCACGCTTTTCACCTATTCCGCCAGAATCCTTCCGCAATTCCTTGCGCCAGACAACGATTGGGGTAATGGCTTCTGATATCTCCACTGGGACATTGCGCACACCACTTGGATAGGGTGTCGCTGACAAGCCATCCAACATAGGCCGGGCGCCCGCTCCTCCACTATGAAAACTCATCAGCATAAAGGGCGTGACCTCCTCGTCAAAACCGCCGGCAATGCCGTGTCCGGCGCCCAGCTTAATATTCCAAAGATTGGAGGTACCCTCCGCGGGCACTCGGTTGGGTAGCGCCTGATGTAAACAGCCAAATATAACGTCCGGAAGCATATGCCCAATGGTCGACCGAGCAACGACAGCGCAAGGGTGCGGTGCATTGACAATGGTGTGTTCGGGCGCTGATACAGTGATGGCACCGAGAGTTCCGGCGTTGTTAGGAATTTCCGGTGCGACCACACATTTTACACCAAAGGCCGTGTAGGCCTCGGTGTAGCACATGGGGCAATTAATCCCAAAGTCGGAGGTGCCTGAGGTTCCACAGTAATCTACATGTATCTTGCCATTGGAAATAGCCAGCTCGGCGACCAAGTCTATCGGTTCCTCAAAACCGTCGATACGCATGGCATGAGACCAGCTTCCTTGGGGTAGTTCGTTGATGGCTGCCGTGATTGCAGTTTGGCTTCGTTCAATGATGTGTGAGCCTAAAGCATAAAGGTCGTCCAGCTTATATTCGTCCATCATGGCGAACAGGCGTCGCGCGCCGGTGTCGTTGCAAGCGGCAAGCGCATAGAGATCGCCTTCGACCTGGACCGGCTCACGCACATTAGCCCGGACAAGTTTTAACAGCCATTCATTCATTTCACCGGCAACGGCCAAAGGCATAATGGGGACATTGAGGCCTTCATGATAGATTTGGCGTCCGTCCGGGGACATGCCCACACCGCCGATATCCACCACATGACTGGTACAAGCGAATAACGCCACCAAGACACCATTGCGAAAGGCCGGCGTCACTACGGTGAAATCGTGCAGGTGGCCGGTTCCTTTCCAGGGATCGTTAGTAATGTAGATATCGCCGTCCTGCATTCTCTCGACCGGAAATGCCTCGATGAAATGCACAACGGCCCTGGCCATGGAGTTGATATGACCCGGCGTTCCTGTCACAGCCTGTGCCAGCATTAGTCCCTGCAGATCGAATACTCCGGCAGAGATATCCCCAGCTTCTCGGCTGGAGGTGCTAAAAGCCGTGCGCACCAAGGTCTGTGCTTGCTCTTCCACGACGGACAGTAGGCGGTCCCACATCACCTGGTAGCGAATTTGTTCCATGGTCGCACTCGTCATTTGGCCGCCATCTCCTTCGTCATGACGATTTGGTCCCACCGGTTGATCGTAGCGTTAAATCCATTGGCCACGAGGGTCGTCGTCTCGTCCTCCACCAGCAGTGCCGGACCAGCAATTTGCGCGCCCGGCTGTAGATTGTTCCGACTGAAGACATTGGCGCTGACCCATGTGCCCGTCGCCCTATCAAAAACGCTCCGGTGTCCCTCTATCTCAGGCGCATAGTCTCCACCTTGCCCTAGGTTTGTTTCCAAACTAGGCCTGTCGGTCGAAAGAGACAGTGTCCACGTCAACACTTCAACCCCCAGGTTCGGTATGGTGCGGCCAAACAGCGCCTTATAAGCATCGCCAAAGGAGTCGGATATGACGTCACCATCGCTGGCTTCAAGTGCCTTTACGGGAAACTTCACCATGATTTCATGACCCTGTCCGCGATATCGCATGAAAGCGCCGCGCTGCTCCACTAAGGTCTCGTCTGGAGCTCCTAGACGCACTACGGCCTCGGCTTCCTTCTGCATTTCAGCAAATATCTCATTGATCAGGTCCGGATCGAAGGCGTGCATATCCATATAGCGGGTACGAACCACTTCATAGGAAATCTGCGCCCGCAGGAAACCAATCGCCGAACCGACGCCGGCCCCATGAGGCACCAGAACCGTGTCAATACCCAGCTTCTCGGCCAAGCGGGCAGCATGCAATGGTGCGGCGCCGCCAAAGGCGACAAGGACCCGGCCCACCATATTCTTGCCATTTTCAATGGCATGAACCCGCGCCGCATTGGCCATGTGTTCGTCCACGATTTCCGAAATGCCAGCGGCTGCAAATTTACGCTCAATCGCTAGGGGTCCGCCGACATGTTGTTCGACTGCGCTGCCAGCACGTTCCGGCTCTAGTTTAACCTGACCGCCGGCAAATCGCGATGGTTCGATCCAACCTAGAACCGTATCTGCGTCTGTCACGGTGGCATCTTCGCCGCCGTTGCCATAGCAAGCCGGACCTGGTACCGATCCGGCACTTTCCGGACCGACCTGGATGCGCTGCATAGTATCGACGCTGGCGATTGAACCACCGCCTGCTCCGATTTCCACCATATCGATCGCGGGGATGCGCAAAGGCAGGCCACTACCTTTCAAGAAACGGTGCATACGGGCTACTTCGAGGGAACGAGCAATATGTGGTTCGAAATCATCAATCAAAGTAATCTTGGCTGTGGTGCCGCCCATGTCGAATGACAAAACCCGATCCAGATCATTTCCTCTGGCTATGTCGCAGGCCAGAATAGCGCCACCCGCCGGACCAGACTCGACCAGACGGATTGGCAAAGCAGCAGCGGTTTCCACAGTAGTGACACCTCCGCTTGACATCATCAACAACAAGGGAGAGGTGATCCCAATTTCCAGCAGACCCTTTTCTAAACGATTTAGATAGGTCGCCATCATGGGCTGTACGTAGGCGTTAGCACTAGCAGTCGACATTCGGTCGTATTCCCGAATCTCAGGACAAACATCCGAGGATAGGGTTATGGCGATATCAGGTAACGCCTCGGCCAGGATTTCCCCGGCACGATTTTCGTGCGCCGGATTGACGTAACTGTGCAGAAAACAGATTGCAATAGATTCAACCCCGGTTTCCCGCAAGTCATCAGCTAGCGACCACACGGCCACTTCATCCAGAGCCAGCAGAACCGATCCATCTGCTGCGATCCGCTCTGGCACCGAGAAGCGCCTGTCGCGAGTGATCAGGGGCTGAGGTCGCTCCATATACAGATCATATTGTTCGAAACGATGCTCGTATGCGATTTCGATAGAGTCGCGAAAACCGTCCGTGGCAAGCAAAGCCGTTTGTGCGCCCTTGCGTTCGATCAAGGCGTTAGTCGCCAAGGTGGTGCCGTGAATGACCAAGCCCACATCCTTGGCCGCGACATCGGTACGTTCCAGGATGTCCCCTACGCCTTGAAGAAACGCAATCTCCGGCGCATCAGGCGTGGTCAACAACTTGAAACAGTCTTCACCGCCCAGATGTTCCAAGACGACGTCCGTAAAAGTACCACCAACATCGATGGACAATCGGGCACTTTGTTTCATCTTTTCTCTGCCTTCAACCGCAAACATTCGGTTAAACCGCGGCGCAATGTATACCTATCTCTGTGTCAGCTTGAATTCGATGCGCCGATTTCTACGATTTGCGATTTCGCCGGACCGGGTATCGATAGCTTGGAATTCGCCAAATCCCGTAGCAGCCAATCGATTGGCCGGCACCCCTTGTTCCACGAGGAATTTCACCACAGCGATTGCCCTTGCCGCCGACAATTCCCAATTCGAGGGAAATTGCGCCGTAGCGATTGGGATTGTGTCCGTATGCCCATCGACACGCAACACCCAATTAATTTCGGATGGGATCTGCTCGGAAATTTCAACTAACGTCGCGGCTAGCCGCGCGATTTGCTCCTGACCATCCCGCTCTAACAGGGCAGAGCCAGAAGCAAAAAGAACCTCGGATTGAAAAACGAATCTATCCCCCACAACCCGGACACCCCGGCGCTGGCCAAGAACTTCCCGCAACCTGCCAAAAAATTCCGATCGATAACGTGTCAGTTCCTGCACCTTGCTAGCCAGCGCCCGGTTTAGCCGCCGGCCCAGATCGGAGATAATGACCTCGTTCTTTTTATCCTTAGCTTCAGAGGCCTCGAGCGCCGCGTTCAATTGTTGAATTTCGCGCCGCAGAGCCTGAATTTGTTGGTTCAACAGTCCAACCTGAGATCTCTGCTTCTTGCTAAGGGCTTTCTCCGACTTATAGTCTTCTTCAAGGCGCGTATAAAGATCCAGCAACTCGGACAGACGGATTTCCCGCTCTTCAATTTCCTTTTGTGCCAATAATGTTCGTTCTTGTTCGCTTGCCAATTCCGCTTGCAATGCTTTGCGGCGGTCCCGCAGCCGTCCTAGTTCCGTCTCTCGAACGGCAAGATTTTGAGACAGCTTCCCAACCTGTGTTTCTAAGGTGCCGCGTAGTTCACGGAGGGCCTCGATATCGCGTCGCAAGCTCTCTAGTTCTAACAGGTATCGCTTGCCGACCTCTTTGCTAATCTTCTCACGGCCTCGCGCAGCTGCTAGCGCGTCCTCAGCTTGCTCGGCGCGGATAACCATCTGATGCAACTGGACCTGCAATTGATCACGGTCCGATGCGGTACTCTGCAGCGAAGAGGATAACTGCGCAATGTTCAGCCGAAGGTCTACATTGGCCTGACGTTCCAGATTCAACAAATCAGCCAATTCCGCGATTTGGCGGTTCAGCCGATCCAACGCTTCATCCTTACCGGAAATCGCCTGTGTCAATAACACCTGGGCTAGGACAAAAACTACCAACAGGAATATTATGACTAGCAGCAAGGTGGCTAAGGCATCGACAAAGCCGGGCCAAATATTGGCCACACCGGCGGTACTATCTCGGCGTCTGACCATCGAGGGTCAAGTGCTACTCATCGGTCATCCGCCAAAGCGGCAATGGTACGGGCAAGCAGCTTAATTTCACTACGCAGTTCGGCGGTAATCTGATTTCGACCCTCGCTCAATTCTTCCAACAGACGTACGACATAATTGTCCAGGTTGCGCAGATGCCCACGGCTTACTTCGTCCAGACCCACCTGTTGTTTTTCCAGATGATTGTTCAAGCTCTGCAAGATAGGTCGGATTTCTACCTGGTTCTCGGCCAATTTCACCATCAGGCCCTGTTCCGCCTTCATTTGGTCGGTCAAGACGGACAATTTGTCGACCAATGCCATCAAAGTATTCTGTCCTGAGCTACGACTTTCTTCGGACCGGGCAATGGTCCTCTGCAGATTTTCTAGACTATCGGCGGTTTGTTCCAAAAGCGCCTGGACGTAGGCGGGAACCGATTGGTCGCCTTCAGCCAAACCGCTGCCGGAAGATAGCCGTGTATAGCTCGACAACCACTCCTCAAGATCGTTGTAAAACCGGTTCTGGGCCTGGCTCGCCTGCAGCTCCAAAAAACCAAGAACAAGACTTCCGGCCAAACCGAACAGTGAGGAAGAAAATGCGATCGCCATGCCGTTGAGTGGCGACCGCAAGCCTTCCTTGAGATCCGAGAAAATCGAGGCAAAATCACCGGCTGCCAGCGATAGGCTACCAATAGTCTTACCCACCGAGCCCACGGTCTCCAACAAGCCCCAAAATGTACCTAACAGGCCCAGAAATATAAGCAAACCAATCAGATACCGGGACAAATCTCGGCTTTCATCCAGGCGGGAATGAATGGAATCCAACATGGAACGCATGGATAGCGCCGATAGAGACATCCGCCCCGCTGTTCTCTCTCCCAACATGGTGGCCATAGGCGCCAATAGCTTGGGCTCCATCTGTACAGATAAACCTGGGTCGGATCGGCGGAATATTTCAACCCATTCAACCTCAGGCCGCAGCATCATGACCTGACGGAAAGCGTAGAGAACACCGAAGGCCAGAGTGGCCAGAATCATGCCATTCAGGACAGCATTTGCCTGAAACGCCTGGATTAACGGCAGATACAACAACACAGCCGCCGCAACGACCAAGGCAAGGAAGATCAGCATTCGGATTAAGTAACGATCAGGCTTGGTCATGCCGCTAATCCGCTCATATCAATCGTCCCCTCCAAGCAGATCTAATCCAAACCAGTCATGCGCCTTGGAACATGCTCGAACGCCCTACCCATCTATCGTGACAATATCTACCCGATCCGGAGCGCCTCCATCCCGAGCGATACCTAAAGCGCGGACGTCGATACGCGTGCTACGCAAACCGTTCTCTATCAAAAATGATCGCACGACCAAGGCTCTCGAAAGAGACAGCCGTCGCGCTTTCGAGGTATCGTTGCCAGTGGCCTCGGCATAGGCCTTCAACTGCAATCGGGTCTCAGTCGTGGCTAGACTTTGCGCCATGGCCTTCAACCGTCTTTCATCGTCCCGAGAGAGGACAGAACTACCAGACCGGAAACGAACCTCCAGCGCATTATCTCCGGCCGGGGTCAAGGTAGCCATCTGTTTCAGTTTGGCACTTGCTTTAATCGCCGGTCGGGCCGCAGTTGCTTTCTGCTTTTTGGCCATCACCTTGGGCACGGTGGGTGCTTTCGGCGTCACGGTTTCGGCTTTGCCCATTACCGTTGGCGGTGGTGGAGGTGGAGGTGGAGCCAGCCGTTTGTTTGCCAGCGTTTCAGGCGCCTTTGGCCTCCTAGTCGCGGGTTTTGGCTTTGTATCAACCGGCGTAAATTTGGCTATTGCCTTGTCAGCAGGCTTCCGGGACACAGCAGTAGGCGCCGGCGGGTTGCTATAGGATTTTAATGGCAATGCAGGCGCGACGGGCTTGGTGTTCGCCTCAACCTGCTTGCGAGGTGGTGTTACGATCTGGGCAGACCGTGAAGTGTAAATCGGCTTTCGTGATGGTGCAGGCGGGTGAGACGTGGAAGCGCGAATTTTAGGCGCAACTCGCAGATTCGGTACCAAAAGTTGCCGAATACCGCCGCTTGATACCGGATTTGGTTGTAGCGACGGAAAATTCTGTGTATTCGCCCAATTGGTGCTACCGTAAATTGCGCTCAGATTAACCGTGACCTCCGGGGTCATACTTTGACTACCAATAAGCACTGTCTGCTGTGCCAAGGTCGGCTGCATAATAGCGACTAAGAATATAGTGGTGAAGCAAACTCCACAAATTGACGGGACCTTCAAGGCCATGTACGGCGCTTCAAACTTGTGTCGGAGTTTCTTGGCCATCGCATTCAGGTGGCCGTAGTTTCTGTCAATTTCTGATTTCATTGGGTTTCTGCGGCTGTTTCTCAAGGCTATAGAACATTCCGGATAAATCATGCCACGGCCTGCTTTTCAGCCATCTCCCAAATCCTCAACATGGGCTAATCCGTTGACCCGGCACGATAGACCAGAGTGTATGCCTGAGCAACGGATTAGGACATTTTCCATAAGACCCGTTGTTGCGACGCGCCGAGTAGATAAGTTAGCAGCACAATCTTGGCGAAAATGTGTTCGATAGCGATGGGGGCAACGCCTATCAGCTGCGACGTGCTTTTTGAATGAGACGCAACATGCGGCTATGAATGGCTTCGTTTGCAGCTAGGATTTCGTACTTGGACACAGTATCAGAGCCTTTGTTGGTCCGGCTGACGATGGCACCAGCCTCTTTCGCCAGCAATAAACCGGCAGCAATGTCCCAAGGCGACAGACCAGTTTCCCAAAATCCATCGAACCTCCCCGCCGCAACATAAGCCAAATCCAGAGTCGCGGATCCCATATCCCTGATTCCGGCGCATTCATCTGCGATGGCCAGGATTTCTATCGGGTGCCTGTGGTTGTCGCTGCTACCGGAATGGGAAATGCATGTGCCTATCACCGCATCGCCGATCTGCCGACGGGCAGCAACCCGCAGACGCCGGTTATTCAAATAAGCGCCCTGTCCCTTTTCAGCCCAGAACATTTCGTCCGGGATTGGTGCGTAGACCAATCCAGCCGTAATTTCGCCAAACTCTTCTAATGCGATGGAAATTGCGAACATGGGGATACCGTGCAAAAAATTTTTGGTTCCATCGATGGGATCAATGATCCAGCGCCGACGCTCATCCTTTCCCACTATCTCCTTGCTCTCCTCGGTCAGAAAACCAAAGTCGGGCCGGGCCTGCAGCAATAAGTCTCGCAGCATTTCGTCCGTCCGTACATCAGCCGCCGCAACAAAATCACTAGGACCCTTGCGTGAGACTTGCAGGTTCTCCACTTCACCGAAGTCACGCACCAGCCTGCGCGACGCCTTGCGGGCCGCTTGCTGCATTACGTTCATGATAGGCGATGTTCGGGACAAGTAATGATCCAATCGACAGGTATATTATTTAGCCTTCAGCCCGTTTGACGTAGGAACCATCTTCGGTAGCGACCACGATCCTGTCCCCGATGCCTACAAATGGCGGCACGGAAGAACGTATGTTATTTTCCAGCAAAGCCGGCTTGTAGGATGCTGCAGCAGTTTGCCCCTTCAATACCGGTTCTGTTTCCAAAACCTCAAGAGTGACGTGTTCTGGCAACGAGACACCGATAACGCTACCTTCATAACTTTCTATAGAGACAATCATACCGTCCTGTAGATAACCGGTCTGATCGCCCAATTGATCAACATTCAGCTCCACTTGCTCGTAAGTCTCTGCGTCCATAAAGGTGAAGCTGTCCCCGTCACCAAACAAAAATTGATGTTCTTTTTGGTCCAACCGGATCTTCTCTACATTTTCGGACGCCCGAAACCGTTCATTCAGCTTGCTACCATCACGCAGATTGCGCAATTCAACTTGCAGATAGGCCCCTCCTTTGCCTGGTTGTGTATGAGCGATTTTTACCGCTCGCCACAGGCCGCCTTTGTGCTCGACCACATTACCGGGCCGAATGGCATTGCCATTAATCCTCATGGCATCGTCCTCATCGTGTCAAACTCGCACTTGGTTCACCACTCACGTGGTCCACTTTAATTGCGCTGAAGGGCGGCGGAAACTAACAGGGCTACTGCTGCGACGCAATCGAGAAGCCTTCCTAAAACGGCGTTCATAATTTACTTTTGCCATGGCATATTCCCTGAGCTAGGCTTTGGCTTCAACAAGGCAACCGATGGAATGCAATAATGGAAATCACCAGACATAATCCTGGCCCGCGCATGAGCCAAGCGGTAGAACATAACGGCGTAGTCTATCTGGCCGGGCAAGTCGCCAATGACATGAACGCCGATGTGACTGAGCAAACGCGGCAGGTTTTGGCAAAAATTGATGCCCTTTTGGAAACGTGTGGCTCGGATAAATCTAAACTTCTATGGGCCCAATTATGGGTCACCGACATGCGAAATTTCTCGGCCATGAACGAGGTCTGGGATGCCTGGATTGACCCGGAAAATCCGCCGGCCCGGGCTGGTTTGTGCAGCGATTTGGCAGCACCAGGTTACCTTGTCGAAATCATGGTGATGGCGGCCAAGTAGTCTGTCGTAGACCTTGGGAGTAGCGGAAAGCGGGTAGAAACAAGGCATCAGTTCACGTTTTGCCCAGCAGGCATCAACGATAAAAGAGTAGGAATTATTATGCTGCGGCAATCCGGCCATGAATATATTGAAACTATCAAGCGCTATTTCCATGGCTGCAATTCTGCCGATTATGAAGAGATGGTATCAACTTTTGCACCCGACGTAGTGCATTATTTTGTGGACCATAGCGCCGTGCGGGGTGCAAGCGCGCTAGCTAATTATTGGACCAAGGTGGGTCCACGTACTGCTGCCCACTGGAGCTTAGATCATGCTTTGGTTCAGGGGACCGAGGCCGCAATCGAATGGAGCATGCGATGGACCCCCGCCCCCACCAGCACCCCCGAAGTCTTGCGCGGCAGCGAATGGTATCATTTCCAAAATGGCAAAATTGCTGAAATACGCAGTTATCACGCGAACTACTTCCTTGCCAAGCCAGACAATCGGGAATTGTGGGACTTCGACTATGACGGCCGGGGATATACGCCAAAAAGCATATAAAAATGAATTTTTATGTCCGTTCCTGACGAACCAGCCTGAAACTAATTCCGCGACGGTAGTGCAACTATGCCAGTACCCTGGATAGATAGTTCGTCATCCTGTTGGTAGGCAGACTGGGTTATTTCAATGCAATGGCGGCCCTGCTCATCGATAAATTTGTTCGTAATTTCGCCGTCGATGTAGAGTACATCACCCACTGGATTGTGACGACGGATGCGGGTCTTATGTCCCACAAGCATGCCGTCATCGCCCATCCAATTAGTGATATGATGAGTTAGCCAAGAAACCCGCTCGGGGCCGTAGTCGTAGGCACCGGGCGCGCCCACCTCTAGAGCAAATTCGTTCTCCCAATGCACACGTTCAGGGCAATCCGGTATATTGAAACGGTTGGTTATACCGAGACCGGGGTGGGCACGTATCTGTTTCCAGGCTAGTTTGTTGGCCCGAATGTATAAGCCACCCCAACCCTGGGCGTAACAAATGAATCCAGTAACCGTCATCGGGCCCTTCAACATTGTCGGCAGTTTTTCACCAATCGATGTATCCTCGTAGTACCGAGCCTCGGCACCGCGAATTTCCTCTTTCGCATAGTGGCGATAAATGTCCACGAGTTCTTCGTCGCTATAAGTGAGCTGCTCCTTGGCTTTGGCTGCGTATTTGGTGCCGTCTTCCCGCGCCTTGTCCCGCTCCGTCCTGAAACACCAGCTGTCCCCACCAGCAATGTTATCGCCATGCTGATTATAAAACTCCACGTGATATACTTGCTGTATGGCCCTGCCAGAAAAACGTGTCTCGTGGGGTATCAATTCGCTCAGCCAAGCCTCACAGCTTATTTCATCATTGCGGTAAATTGTTTTGTGCCAAGACCAATCGGAACCGGCCCACATAGCATGAATTCCAGGCAAACCACCCACATAACCCGACATAATTCGGCTGGTAGAAAACAAAAAACTAGGAAGGGCGACTAGGCCGCCATACTGGGTTGTCGACGCATAATCTGGATCACACCACAGGGGATTATCGTCGCCGATACCGTGGGCATAATGGCGAATATTGTCGCGGGTAGCCTCGCAACACCAGGGCTCAGGCATATTCTCGATCTTAACGCCAATGCGCTTTTGTAGATCTTCCAGATCTCGGTCCGTGATTTTAGGGAACCGACCACTATTCGCTCCAATTCCGCTTTCAACATTCATGACGCTGTTCTCCTTTCGCCATGGCTTCCCGGTCGCGCAATCTCTTGCGGTTGACTTTCCCTGCTGGCGTCTTCGGTAATTCTTTTGTGAATTCGACAATTCGCGGATATTCGTGGCGACTAAGATTATCCTGTGCGAATGCTTGCAGTTCTGCTGTGAACTTTTTATCACTTCGACGGTTCGTAACAATAAATCCCTTCACCACCAAGCCACGCACTTCATCCGGAACGCCAATAGCAGCCGCCTCCAGCACATCCGGATGTTTTAGTAGGGTATTCTCAATTTCTATAGCACTCATGGTGTGGCCTGCGGAAATGATCACGTCGTCCGCCCGCCCGTCATGAAAAAAATAGCCTTCGGCATCTATATGGCCGCGGTCCTTAGTTGGAAACCAACCGTCTACCCTCTTTACTACAATCTCTCCCACCTCGTCCGGCTCACAGGGGTTACCGTCCGGTTTCAAAACGCCAACTTCCTGGCCAGGTAAAGGCATGCCCAACGAACCTAACTTGGGCGACAAATCCGAGGCACCAGGATAGCTACCTAACAACACGCCAACCTCGGTCGTGCCATAGAAACTGCCGGGATACCGGCCGAAGGTTTGCTTCGCCCATTCCGCCGTGTCCGTATCCATTGGCTCGCCGGTGAAACTTACTTTTTCCAAATTGAAGTTATAATTGCCAGCAGTACCTACATTTTTCATCATACGATAATGGGTTGCGGCGGCCGATAAATTGGTAATTTTGAACTCCTCCAGTGCGGCCAACAAACGGTCAGGATCGAATTTTCCTGCATAGCTTGCCGTGGCAATGCCCAGGGCATGGGGAGAGAGCGTGCCATGCCATAAACCGTGACCCCAAGCAGTCGACGAGGGACACATAAAACGATCACCCGGCCGTTGGCCGGTGCCGTACAGAGCTGCTAGCATGACAGTGACCACGGATTGATGTCGATGCTTCACTGCATCCGGCAGCTCTCTTGTTGTACCGGAGGTATATTGGAACATGGCCATGTCCCGGCCGGATGTGGCCGGTTCATACGAAATATCGTAATCTTCTAATGCTGACATGAAATCATCGCCCGCCATTACTACGTCGCAGCCAGCATCATCTTTCAGATCTGCCTTTTCCGGCGCCAACAACAACAATTTGGGATTGCAGTCACCAACACGCATCCGCAACCCGTCCGGTCCGAACAAAGTGAATAAAGGCACGGCCACACATCCCGCCTTCATTGCGCCATACAGGGCGACATAAAATGACAGTGACGGTTCCACCATCAACGCAACTCTTTCACTGGGTTGTATTCCGCGTGAGCGGATGTAGTTTGCGTAACGACCGGACCAGTCAGACAACTCCCCAAACGTAATACTTTCCGAACCGCCATCAGCAATAGCAATCTGCACCGCGACTTGTTCCCTGGGGTGGCGATCAACGCATTCATGAGCAATGTTGATGCTTTCGCGGGTGCCGTCAAACAGCTCCCACAATTTTTGCTTCGAACAATATTTTTGGGCGTCTTCAAATGTGGTGTATTCGGTAATTAAAGACATGCCAAACACCCGTGTTGGTAAAACTTCAGAAACCATTGTGGAACTAGACATGATTGTCAATAAACAATAAAATTGTGTATTGACAATAAATTAGGTCCCATGATGATGGCGGCTCGCATCACTACCGACGGCCCAGCGAAACCAGTAACAGCAGTTAGTCGCGCGACCCTCATTTTACGTCATTTGGGTCGCAGTACCGAACCTTTGGGCGTCAACCGCATTGCCCGCGAACTAGATTTAATTCCCAGCACTGCTCTACACATCCTACGTACCCTGGCCTATGAGGATCTGGTCGTGTTCGATCCAAACACAAAACATTATAGTCTTGGCATTGGCATCCTAGGCATCGCCCGGAATATGTTGAGCCGCAGCGAATTTGTGCAAGCCGCTCAGGGTTACCTGGAAACCATAGCTACCGCTTTCGATGTAACAACCATCGGGGTTGAACTGGATAACCGCGAACATATGGTAGTAGCAGCCTTGGCCCGATCGAAACTAGATCTTTCCATCCACGTTAATATTGGCAGTCATTTTCCAGCCCTAATTTCTGCCACAGGCCGGTGCGTAGCAGCACAAAGTAACTGGAACCTCGATGAATTGGAGCGTCGGTTTAAGAATTTACATTGGCAGCAATCGCCGGAATTTGAAACCTGGCTGGCAGAGGTTGATGCCGCTCGACGGGATGGGTATGCCATAGATGATGGCAACTACATCGCCGGTGTCGTCGTTGTCGCCGCGCTGGTAAACCGACCAGCCAGCGCACCCACGCGTGCTGTGGTCGCGGTCGGGCTGGCTGCGCAATTAGATGAAGGACGGCGCCAAGAATTGGCGCAACGGCTGCGTAATACGGCGGACAACTTAACGGACCTGACATGAGCACAATTACCGATCAGGTCCCAGACGGCTTTCAAGCATTTGACCGTGCCGCGCATTTTGCGAATTTCATAGGCCCCTATTATTTTCGCGAGATGCCTGCGGGTGACTTTCGTTATGCATTCTGGACAGGTTCCCAGCATGCCAACCCGAACGGAGTAACACATGGGGGCGCCTTGTTTAGTTTCGCGGACCATATTACCGGACACACAATCGTTCATACTCAGCATCGCATGTGCGCAACTCTTAAGTTCAAGGTCAATTACGTCGCCGCCGCCGCCCTCAACAGCCTAGTCGAAGGCCAGGTCGAAATCATGCATACCACTCAAACATTAGCATTCGTCAGGGTGCAATTATCCCATGAGGGTCAGATATTGATGTCGGCGAACGGGACCTGCAAACTATTCGCGCGTTTTGGGTCCGGACCAGCCGGCACGCCTGCGTCCACCTCAGCCATTCCGGATGATATGGTACCTGAGGCGCCCGTCGGATATTTGCCCTTTCCCGATCAGGGTGGGTTCCCGCGGCTGTGCGGGCCTGTGCACTACCGCCGCCTGGGAGACGGCAGTTTCATAAATGGTTTCCAATCGCGCCTTGTGCATGACAATTCGAACGGCGTCGTCCATGGCGGCGTACTATTCACCTTCGCGGACGACATCATTGGTCGGGCGGCGTCAGGGATCTCTCGACGATATGCCACTACAGTATCAATGAATGTGGAGTATATTTCATCCGGACCTTTGGACACCTGGATCGAGGGTACAACGGAAGTCACCAATATGGACGGTGGGTTTGCCTTCATTCGGTCGAGAATTTTCACTAGTGACCAATTGATCCTGACGGCCGATGGCGTCTGCCGTTTGTTGGGAACCTATTCCAAAGTAAAACCGGAGACTGCGGCATGACAGATCCAATTAGCCATCTCGACTTAGGCACAGCTCGAGTCACACGGGTTGAGGAAATGGCTGGCCCAGCTTTTCGCTTGTCCACTTTGTTTCCCGATTGGGACGAAGCCATATTCGAGGCACATAAGGATTGGTTGGTGCCACACTATGTAAATCCTGAAAAAATGACAGCCCTGCTAAACATGCATTCCTGGATTTTACAGTTCAACGGCCAGACGATCCTGGTGGATACTTGTATCGGCAACGACAAGGATCGCATGCCGGCCGAAAAGTGGCATCAGGCACAGAGCCCATTCCTGGATCGCCTGGCTCAGGCTGGCTTTGAACCAGAAGACATAGACATGGTGATGTGCACCCACTTACATGTAGACCACGTAGGTTGGAATACCAGGTTATTAGGTGGACGTTGGGTGCCAACCTTTCCAAATGCCAAATATATCTTCTCCCGAACAGAATTCGAACATTTTCAGGCAAATGCCGCAGATATGGACAGAATAAGCTTTGACGACTCTGTGCTGCCCATTATCGAACACGGATTAGCGGAGATGACCGATGGCAACCATGTCCTGGGTGAAGGGTTATTGTTGGAACCCGCCCCCGGCCATACGCCGGGCCATGTCACCTTGACTTTGGAAGCGGGAAACCATACCGCCATTTTCACTGGCGACATTTTACACCATCCCCTACAAATTCATTATCCCCATTGGAACAGCCGTTTTTGTAGTTTGCCGGATGAGGCCCGCACATCCCGGCGCCGGGTTCTGGAATATTGTGTTGAACGCGACGCTCTTTTAATGCCAGCCCACTTTGGCCCACCTCATTGTTGTAATATTGACCGCGCAGGAGAGGCCTACTCTATCCGTTGGTATCAAAATTAATGTCAGGGCATGAGGGCGGCTGAATTCATTTATGATCATTCGAAGTAAATGTGCTGCGACGTCACAAACCGTTACAACAATTTGGTATCAATGATTTGAAGCACCTATCCCAGCAATTAGGCAAAGCAAAATAGTTGAGGCACAAACTCAAATTACCTAAAAGTCCCGGCGCATATTCGTTGGTCATCGCACTCTCCGAACCACTCAGGCTACCGATTATAAGCCTGGGGCGGCCAGTATTGTCCGCCGGTTCGTATGTCTATTGCGGCAGTGCCTACGGTCCCGGTGGCATCGCGGCACGGGTCAATCGCCATTTACGCCGGAACAAAACCGCCTGGTGGCATGTGGATCACCTTACCAACAACGGCAAAATCATAGATGTGACATGTTTGCCCAACGGTGAGGAATGCGGCATCGTCCGTAATCTCTCCAAGATCCACAACGCCACCACTCCAATCCCAGGTTTTGGCAGCAGCGATTGTAACCAATGCATCTCGCATTTATTGCGCTTACCATCAAATTATTCGCAATAATTTCGATTGTTCCACTGACTAAATCCCGTGCAATTGCCCCTTTTTTTACCCAATAAGGCACGAAACTGGCGTGAGAACGAAATTTGCGGAATTTCAAAAATCGCATTGGGGCTAACTGTTAAGCCAATTGCTCCGATTTTTCCTTGTGTCCTTCCCATTTGGGTAAATTATCAGACACGTCCAGGCAGCGATTACCGTAGAAAATGTGGCACGTCGGTCGGAAAACCGGTGGCACCACCGGAGGCGTTCCAAAATCAAAAAGGGTGGGAAACGCGAGCCACATATTGCGCCCTTCATCGGCAATATGCGCACCACAAATCCTGCAACTCACCTTGCAAGGCAGGATACGCTCCGCTACTTGGCTTTCACTATTGTAGAAGCAGACATGAGCCAACCCCTTCAAAATACGGACGAGATGTTTCTCGAAAATAGCAGACCACTGCATCGGCGCGCCGTGCAGCTTTTGGCACACTTGACAGTGGCAAATTTTGGCGTCTAAGGGATCTGCACTGACCGCATATTCAACTGCCCCGCAATGGCAGCTCGCGTGGTATTTGGCGGGAAACGAACCGTCATCGCCAGACCCATAAAGTTTCGAAAATTCTAAATTCATTGCGTATCCCAATTGAGACCGCTTTGACT
>CAZDQC010000019.1:28948-41734 GCA_964507245.1 uncultured Rhodospirillaceae bacterium | reverse complement strand
TATGTCACCGTATGACGCCATCAGCTTCGAAATACTGCGATCAAGGGTTGGATTGCCATCTCTTAGTGCTTCGATGTCAGGGTCAGCGTAAAGTTTGCCCAGGCCTTCGATACCAGCATCAACCGAATTCCATACGGTAAGGGCGAGCATAACGTCAACATGTGGACCCGCTGCAATCGGTTGAATCAATGCCGCCCCTTCGGCACCGGCTGCAATAGCTTTTTCTCGGATTGCTGGAGCTTTCTCGATCAGAGCAGAAGGATCAGCAACTTGATAACGAGTTGAAATGGAATAGCTCATGAAATGTCTCTCCTAATACGGATAGTGGTCTATTTTTTAAAGAAGATGAAAGTCTACTAGACAATAAGTAGCCAAGCCAGAAATTGACAACTTATTCCATTATAGACTTGGTCACACAAAATTTAGTTCTAGAAAATAACTAAGTTGTCTTAGAATTAGGTGAGTAATAGGTGCCCATACCGAGTTGTTTCAGGATGCCGGCTTCGCCCTTGTGCATCGAAACCCCGGGCGCCATGGGACGACCATCCTCTCTCAGCCAAAGACGCAGTAATAACCTCTTTTGTCCAGGATCGTCAGCATCCACGAAAGCTGATCGCTCGTGCAACAGCAGGCAGTTATTGTTGATGCAAAGTTCACCCGGTTCCAGCATGCACTCAAACCTTACCTCCGGCCGTTCCGTGACGGCCTCAAGGAAATCTAAGGCTTCAAGCTCCCGGTCACTAAGCTGGACGTGGCCTTCCTTGACGGCCAAATCGATATAACCTCGGATGAGGATTACCGAGGGCACGCCGTCGGCAACGGAAAAAATAGGGATACGTTCCGTCGTGACTAATGGTTCTCCAGGGTCTTGCTGACCAAAGCGGTGATGATAATAGCCGCGATAAAGAATTTCCAATAAGTCGGGGCGTTCCTCCAAAAGTATGTTGTGCGCCGTCAGTCCACTGGCGTATCCGCTAAGGCCGCCAGAAAGTGCCGGCCGAAGACACAACATGGTCAGATGGTCGCAACGGTCAGTATGCAATTTCAACCGCCTTCGGCTACGGTAGGCTCGTTCCTGCTTGTCGTCACCGCCGACATTGACTACCTCTCCGATCAAATCTCCTAAAGGGCTTTGCGAGGTCGGCCTGCCAAAATGACTCCCGAGGCCCAGATACATCAATCGAATATCCTCGATGTCCAATTCCCGCACTGGGAAACCCTTCAGGATCAGGATGCCACGCCCACGGTAAACCTCTTCGCGCCAGACAGCGATGTCCTCCGCTATTCCCTCCAAAGGGAAACGAGCGGAATTAATTTCAGCATATTCACAGGTGTCCGATTTTAATGCGGACAATCCCGTAGCTAACGCCGAGAGATGGCATTCCTCAAGTTCAACGGTCAGATCCTTCTTAGACGCAATATCGGCGGCTCTCCAGGCCGCAGGGTGATCAATGGGCTGGATTGTAGTGGCCATGTCGATGCTCCAAACGTCCGACCATTAGGCGCCTAGGCACCGTATTTTGCCTTCGCCTCTCGACGGCGGGCGTGCAGGGTGGGTTCGGTGTAGCCGCTGGGCTGCTCCTTACCTTTGAAAATCAAGTCGCAAGCCGCCTGGAAGGCGACGCTGTCATCGAAGTTCGGCGCCATGTCACGATAAACCGCATCGCCGGCATTTTGGCGGTCCACCACTGCGGCCATGCGTCTTAAAGTTTCCAAAACCTGATCCTCACTGCAGACGCCGTGATGCAACCAATTGGCAATATGCTGGCTGGAAATCCGCAGCGTCGCACGATCCTCCATTAGGCCGATATTGTTGATGTCGGGCACCTTGGAGCAACCCACGCCCTGATCGATCCAACGGACCACATAACCCAGGATGCCCTGGGCATTGTTGTCTAGTTCCGTCTGCACTTCATCCGTTGACAAATTCTCGCCCTGAGACAGAGGAACCCTCAAAATATCGTCCAACTCGGCCCTGCGGCGCGTAGCGAGTTCATCCTGGCGTGCTGGTACGGAGACCTGATGATAATGAATGGCGTGCAAGGTCGCCGCCGTGGGTGATGGAACCCAAGCGGTGTTAGCACCCGCAGTAGGATGGCCGATTTTAATATCCATCATCTGTTTCATCTCATCCGGCATGGCCCACATGCCCTTGCCAATCTGCGCCCTGCCCTTCATGCCGCTTTCCAGGCCGATATCTACATTCCAGTCTTCATAGGCCGCAATCCAGGGCTGTGCCTTGATCTGGTCCTTCCGCAAAAACGGGCCGGCCAGCATAGAGGTATGTATTTCATCTCCTGTGCGATCCAAAAAGCCAGTGTTAATGAACATCAGTCGGTTTGAAACGGCGCGGATGCATTCCTTGAGATTGACTGTGGTGCGTCGTTCTTCGTCCATAACGCCCACTTTCATGGTGTTGGGTGCCATACCAAGGGCCGCCTCCACCCGATCAAACAGGTCGTTGGTGAAGACTGCCTCTTTCGGACCGTGCATTTTTGGCTTTACCACATACATGCTGCCGGTGCGGCTGTTGCACAGTTCGCTCAGGCCCTTTAGGTCATGCAAGGCGCAGGCGGCGGTAATCATAGCGTCCATGATCCCTTCCGGCACCTCGTTGCCGTCCTTGTCCAGAATGGCGTCGTTGGTCATCAAATGACCCACATTGCGTACCAGCAGCAGGCTGCGGCCATGCAAGGTAATTTCCTCACCATCCGGAGCCGTGAAAATCCGGTCCGGGTTCAAACGGCGCTCTACTTTACGCCCGCCTTTTTCGAAACTATCAACCAAATCGCCCTTCATCAAACCAAGCCAATTGGCATAGACTAATGTCTTGTCCTCGGCATCCACAGCGGCAATAGAATCCTCGCAATCCTGAATTGTAGTTAAGGCCGCTTCCAACACGACGTCCTTGACGCCGGAAGGATTGTCCTTACCCACGGAATGGCTTCGATCAATTTGGATATCAATGTGCAGGCCGTTATGACGCAACAAAACGTTGCTAGGGTTTCCACCTCCAAGGTAGCCAACGAATTGACCAGGCTCCGCCAGATTGGTGCTGGCGCCAGATGAAAGGGTCGCCGATAGGTTCTTCCGTCCATCGGCATCCTCCGTCAAACCGTATGCCGAAACCTCACCATGTGATCCTTCCGACAGGGGAGCATGCTCGTCTAGGAAGTTGGCCGCCCAAGCGATAACCTGGTTGCCGCGTTTGGGATTATAGCTATTCCCCTTCTCGCAACCGTCGTCTTCTGGAATCACATCGGTGCCGTACAGCGCGTCATACAGACTACCCCAGCGGGCATTGGCGGCATTCAGGGCATAACGGGCATTCATTACGGGTACGACCAGTTGTGGCCCGGCCATTACGGCGACCTCGTCATCAACGTTGGTCGTGGCAATAGTAAATTTTGCACCTTCCGGAACGAGATAACCAATGTCGGTCAGAAACGACTGGTATTCATCAGCATCGATAAACTGGCCTTGCCGTTCCCTATGCCAGGCGTCGATCTTACGTTGCAGCTCTTCCCGTTCCGCCAACAGAGCCTTATTCCTAGGGGTCAGGTCATTCAGAATTTCCGCAAAGGAGCGCCAAAAAGCGTCTGTCCTCAACCCGGTGCCTGGTAGGATCTGGTTAGCCACTAGGTCGTCTAATATTACGGCCACCTGAAGGCCACTTCTTTGAACACGCTTCGTCATTTTTCCTGCTTCTACTACTCAATTTTTTCAACGTTACGCCACATAGCATTTTCCGAGCGTCGATCAAATCATTGAAACCAGGAAAAATTCAGTAGTTTTCCGTTTCGACAACAAGCGATATCTGACTGGATTGTAAGCTGTTGCACCAGATGCAATATTATCAGTCGACCCGCCTGGTTGTGGGCCTAGTATCCGAGAACTGGCGTATCCTTCCCAGCCTAGCTGTGGCAGAAAACTGGTGGTACCCTAGATATTTGTGCGCCTGGCCGAACGCCCCTTCATCGTTGAAGTGGACGAAGTCGGCTTCAAAGGCACCTCCAAGGGTGTATTGAACGACTTGGGTATACGTCTAGAGAACCTGGCGACCGAGCTCCGCTGCCCCTATTCAGCAGCCTGTTCCGCGATGGCGATGGGCTCGTCATCGACTCGGATATCACCTGACTTGTTGTCTACGGTTAGATAGTGTTCGAAATAGGTCAAGGTTGGGCGGGCTCCGAAGCGGTCTTCGATCCAACCCCACCATTCATCGTTAAACCAAGCCTCCGCCGCCTCTCGGGATTCCCAAAGGTAAACACCGCCGCCACATTCTTCACCGTTCAGAAAATCCTTACGGATAAGGCCCTTAACCTCACAATAAAGTGGCGCGCTCTTCATAGCACCTTCAATTGAAGTCGCCTTGTCGGGTTTGGGACCCGAACGGGGAATTTGAACGATGGTGATAACCATGGAATACCCTCCAAATGAATTTCTGTTCGCGAACTTAACAACAATTGTCCGAAACCCCAAGACGACGAGTCGGCAGACCGTTAAACTAATGCTGCAAACTAGCCCAACTAAAGTGGACGCATGTGGATATGAAAGTAACCAAATTCGTAATCGTTGAGGTCGTCGTCGCAATTTTGGCTGGGCGGAAACAAAAATTTTTGACGTCGGAAAAAAAATGACCATGCAGGCCCGGTTTGGCATTATCGAAGTCCCACGCAGCATTGCCTCCACCATCGAGCATGCCCTGATGGCCGAGGCAGCCGGATTTGACTGGTTCGGCGTGGCGGATTCTCAATCTTTATTCCGGGAGTTGTTCGTCACCTTAGGCGTGGTAGGTCAGGCGACCAAGAAAGCCATGATTGGCCCCACAGTGACCAATTCCCTTACCCGGCACCCAGCTGTCATGGCATCAGCCATTGCTAGCGTGCAGGAAATTACCAATGGGCGAGCCATGCTTGGCCTCGGCACTGGAGACAGTGCTCTCTATAATCTGAACGAACGACCCAAGGGCCTGAAGGGATTGCGGGATTATATCACCACCGTCCAGTCGCTGTTGCGGGGGGATCATGCCAATTTCGGCGGGCGGGATATCCATACAAAATGGATCAGAGACCACGATATTAAGCCAGTTCCTATTTATATTGCAGCCGAAGGTCCCAAGACCCTGGAACTGGCCGGAGAAATTTGTGATGGCGTGATATGCGGAATGGGCTTTTCTCCTGAAGTCGCGGAATTGACGCTTGAACATTTGACCGTTGGCGCGCAAAGGGCGGGTCGTTCTCTGCAAGACATCGATATCTGGGCCATGACCCGTGTTAATGTGGGTCCAGATCGCGGCACACTGATCAATGAAATTCGTATGGAACTGGCCTCCACTGCCCACCACGCCTTCCGGTTTACCCAGGAAGGTAAGCTGATACCAACAAAATTCGCGGAGACCATTCGCCGGGTACAGGCTGAATACAGCCCCGCCAACCACGAAGATCTGGGCGAGTCGCCGAATGCCGGACTAATGGGTGATACGGATTTCCTGGAGTATATGGTAAATCGTTTCGCCGTTGTCGGCACGGCAGATGAATGTGTCGAACGCATCCAGGCGATCCGGGCAAATGGCATACACCAGTTCATTTTTACTGGTTTCGTGGACCAGCGAGCCGCCTTAATCAAGGCCCTAGGTGACACCGTGTTCCCAAGGTGCCGCAACTAGATCGTTCCGTCTCGGAAGGGTTCTCAATGCCCAAGGCGTCGAGTTGCTGTGCGCCGATCTAACTGGTTAGGGGTTGCACATCGACGGCGCCTTGACACGGGACACCGTCAATTACGCCTTAGACCCTAAAGCGGTCAGTACCTCCTTCGAATGTTCGCCCAAGGCCGGTACCTTGGGCACAACACCCACCGTGCCGTCAGAAAACTGAAACGGTGGATTGGGTACCTTGAAACCGCCTTCGGCGTTGTCAATATGCACCATCAGGCCGCGGGCCACGCTTTGCGGATCCGTCATGGCTTCGCCAATCGTTCTGTAACGGGAACAGGGAACCCCAGCTGCCAGCAATTCATCCTCTGCCGCGCGCGATGTGCGCTGCGAGGTCCAAGCCTCCATAACCTCGACTACCTTAGGCCAATTCTCACGGCGAGCGGAAACAGAATTGAAACGAGGGTCAATGAGCCATTCAGCACGGCCCATGGCATGCGCCATATCTTTAAAATTCCGAGGTGTGACTGGTGTTACGATGATAAAGCCGTCAAGGGTCCGAGTCGGTGTATACAATATTTTTGGCTGATCAGGTGGATTTTGCGCGATCTGGCATTCGTGAACCAGCAAATTAATCATCGAATCCATTAAGGCCACGTCGATGAATTGCCCCCCACCATGGCGGTCCCTTCCCAACAGAGCAGTTTGAATTGCACCAAAACCATAGGTTCCCGCCAGAACATCCGCAATGAATATACCGCTCTTTTCCGGCCGTGTCAGTTCATCCTGATATTCCAACTGCGCCTGATCGAAACCACTCGCGGCATGCACGATAGGGGCATAGGCGGGGTCGGCGGCCCGTGGGCCTGTCTGGCCAAAACCTGAAATTGCACAATAAATCAAATCCGGATGATTGTCGGCCAAACGGGCGTAATTCAAGCCAAGACGATCCATAACGCCAGGCCGAAAATTTTCTACCACTACGTCCGCGCTCGCCACCAGATCAAAAGCTGCCTTGTGCCCCTCAGCACTGCGCAGATCGAGCACAACGCTTTTTTTACCGCAATTTAGATGGCCGAAATAGCTACTGGCCCCATCACTCATTGGTGTTGCTTTACGGATGTAGTCACCGTCGTCCGTTTCAATCTTAATTACCTCAGCGCCACAGTCCGCCAGCAGACGAGCACAATATGGGCCGGCTATCATGGTCGTAAAATCAATTACCCGTAACCCTGCCAAGGGCGGCTTGGAAAGATTATTAACCATATTCTTAAATCCATTATTCACTACAGATCAAATCTGGGCTGCCATTCCGTCTCCGGACGGATCCGAACCGCCATCCAACTTGCCATTAATGATGCGGATGGCCTGGAGGATGGGAATTAAATAACTGACCGCATGCCGAAAAGTGGGATAACCCCGCGCCTGCAATTCTCGTTCGGTTGACCGCAAAATGCGGTTCGTTAATTCAATAGTGTCAGATGTGGCTGTAAAACGGGGTGCAAGCACAGCTTCCTGTGCCGTCATATTAAAATCGACCACATTAAGGATAGCCTGCAGGTTGCCCATTGTGATGGTGGTGCCACCGGGAGACCCAACTAGAAGGAATGGTTTGTCATCTCTGAAGACGATGGTAGGCGACAGGGCAGTGAATCGGGCCTTTCCCGGCGCCAATGATCCGGCATGCCCGGGACGAGGATCAAACACCATCATACAATTGTTGTACATGAAGCCCAGACCTTCAGTCACCACGCCTGAACTGGATCCCAAAGAATGGGTCATCGAAACGCAGTTGCCTGCCGTATCGGCGACGCAAATATGGGTCGTTTCCTTGCTTTCGCCGCCATTTTGCATGCGCGGCACCGATATCATTTCGCCGTGCTTGATCCGTTCGGACATGGTTTTGGCGTAGTCCTTGGACATCAATTCATCGAAGGGGATATCTAAAAAACGAGGGTCACCCATGCGGGTATCCTTATCCACTGTAGCGATCTTCATGGCCTCTGATACCGTCGCGATGTAATCGGCTGAGTTATGCCCCATGGCGGCGAGATCGAAATTCTCGAGAATATTTAACATCAGTACGATCATCAGGCCGCCGCCCGGCGGTTGGTTGGTCGCGACACGATTACCCCGATAGGTCGTCCACAATGGGTCTATGGTTTCCGTTTCGCAGGATTTGAGGTCCTCCAGTGTAATTAAGCCACCATTAGCGCGCATATCTGCGTCAATCTGTTGTGCGATTTTCCCGGTGTAAAATTCGTCTACGCCATGCTCGGCAATGCGGCGGTACGTCCGGCCCATGTCCGGATTTTGCAAGACCTCGCCGATTTCATAAAGGCCACCATCAGGTTTTGTATAGATCTTGGCTGTGGTCGGATCGTCCGTCAATCCGCGCATGCGGGCTATACGCCCCGCCTCGGCGCCCCGTTTCCAAAAACCGCTGACCGCCGGCCTGACTGCAAAACCTTCCTCGCAATATTGAATTGCTGGTCCCAGAACCTCTGCCAGAGTGCGTGTGCCGTAGAGACGCATGGCTTGGTCGAAAGCCTTGAGGGTCATTGGCGTCGTCATGGATTGATAGCCGATTTCATTCAGCTTTCCCTTGAGAATAAAACCGAATCCATCGTCACATTCCCGGTCGATGATGCCTTCCCACATCTCCGGCTTAGTTGCCAGCGGTGCGCGTCCATGAAAATCAATACAGGTATGCACACCCCGGTCGGCGAGATACAGATGCATTGAGCCAAATCCAGCAATGCCGCACATTTGTGGATCCACCGCTGTTTGCACCAATGCGGCGCCGACGGCGGCGTCTACCACGTTGCCGCCGTCCATAAGAATATCCAAGCCTGTTTCCACCGCCTCCGGCTGGGGAGCAACAACCATGCCTTTTGTCATTTTTCGTTACCTCATACTCCTGGCTCACCGGCATGATATCGCGCAATCAAAGGTCCATGCCAACGCTTTACACACACCCCAACCGTGAAGACAATAACGGATCAAAAGCGGGAGGCGACAATGAGAGTTTTAGCGGGCACCAGCAAAGGTATATTTATCATCAATGACGGCACGACCCATCAGTTGTTGGAAAGCCGGGGCGTAAGGGATTTGGTTTGTCTTGATGGACGTCTGTTCGCGGGCACGGGTGCGGGTCTTTACATTTCCGACGATGATGGCGAGACCTGGATCCTATCGGGTCTTGAGGATTACGAAGTCTGGCAAATACGATGTGGTGGAGAAGGGGTCTTTTACGCCGCTACGCAACCGGCCGCGCTATTCCGCAGCGAGGATGGAGGGTCTAGCTGGATGGAAGTTACTTCCTTCACGGACCATTCCGAAGCTGCAAATTGGTGTATACCCGTAACGCCCCCACTGCCTGGCCGATCACGTGCCCTGGTTATCGATCAGGATAATCCTAAACGTATTTGGGTGGGCGTTGAGGTCGGCGGCATAATGCGAAGCGATGATGGCGGAGAAACCTGGTCACTTACCATGCCGGGTGATAATCCCGATCTGCATATGATGTTCGCCCAACCTGGCCAGTCGGATACCCTTTACGCTTCAACGGGTTACGGCCGCCTAGACGGCATAGCTGAGATGATCGAAGGCAATGCCGGCGTGTTTCGCTCCGAAGACGGCGGCGCCAGTTGGCAATACGCCTGGAAGGGTATCACACCACGATATTCCCGACCGATGTGTATTGATCATCGCCCACCCCATGGATTGACAGTGGCCTGCGCACCAACAGCATTTTCTAGTTATAGGGACGAGGGCGGCGCTGGCGCCATGTTGTTGCGTTCCGAGGACCGTGGAAATTCTTGGCGCTCCCTGTGCGACGAAACCCATTCGCCCAGCACGGCCAACATACACGGCCTAGCAACCGATAGCGAGCGTGTTGGCGGGGTTGTTATTGGAACCGATGACGGTGAGGTCTGGCGGATCAGCAATGACGCCCAATGGACAGCTTTGGCCGACAACCTCCCGGCGGTCCTGTCCGCGATTACACTTTAGGTGGCCCCATCACCAGCCCTTGTCAGCCGCGCGTATTCTACCACTTCAACGGCCTGAATAGCGGTGAGACGGCATTCCATCGAATTGTTCCCTGTCGGAAAGCTTAGCGGCAATCGCTGAGGGAATTTATGAAGGTTGACAATGCTCCAAATGTCGGCTTTTGGCGCATTTCAAGCATTACCCGGCGCGGAGGCCCATTCCGCTATTCATCCGGCATCAAGCATCGCGAAGACGGGTCTGGAAGGATGCTTGGTTTGGCCAGCATCCCGGCCTGGCCAAACCGAGCCGCATAGACGCAGGGGTGGCGTTTTGTCGCCCTTATTGAGCGACGAGCGTCGGCCGGGTTGGTGGTGTCGTCGATGGCAAAGCTCCTTTTTCGTTCATTTAACGAATATGGACGGACCGCACCTGCGCCGATAACATCTGATCAAACAGAGAACAAAACACCGGTGGGAGGAAACAGCAATGTATCCGGGTAAATACGCCACTCAGCACCCTGACAAAGCAGCCTTCATCATGGCCGAGAGCGGCGAGGTCGTCACCTACCGCGACTATGAGGCGCGTTGCAACCGGTTGGCGCACCTGTTGCGCGAGCAGGGGCTCGACCGGCTTGACCATTATGCCATTTATATGGAGAACAATTCCCGCTATCTAGAAACCTGCGGTGCCGGCGAGCGAGCCGGGCACTATTACACTTGCATCAATTCCTACCTGACCGCGGAGGAACTATCCTACATCGTCAACAATTCCGAAAGCAAAGTACTGATTACCTCCGAAGCGCGCCGCAAAGTCGCCCTGGCGGCCCTGGCCGACTGTCCGAACGTCAAGCTCTGCATCACCGTTGACGGGCCCGACGATGGCGCCAAAGTGGTCAACCTGGATGAGGCCACGGACCCGTTCCCCGACACGCCGGTAGCGGACGAAAGCCTCGGCCTCGCCATGCTCTATTCCTCTGGCACCACGGGCCAACCCAAGGGCATACTGAGGCCGCTGCCGGAAAACACGCCTGAGAACCCAGTGCCGGTTTACCAGTTTCTCATCAAGCTGTGGCGCTACCGCGAGGGCATGATCTATCTCTCGCCAGCGCCACTCTACCATTCAGCGCCGCACGCGGCGGTCAACTTCACGCTCAGAATGGGCGGTACCGCAGTAATCATGGAGCGCTTTGATCCAGAACTCTACCTCTCCCTCCTTGGTGAGTACCAGATCACCCACAGCCAGCTGGTGCCGACGATGTTCTCGCGCATGCTGAAGCTACCAGACGAGGTGCGCAGCGCCTACGACGTCTCCTCACTCGAGACTGCAATCCACGCCGCGGCACCCTGCCCAGTCCAGGTCAAGCAGCAGATGATCGATTGGTGGGGTCCGATCATCTACGAATACTACGGCGCCACCGAGGCCCAGGGCCTGACCGCCTGCGACAGCCAGGAATGGCTCGCCCACCCGGGCACCGTCGGCAAAGTGGTAATGGGCGTGCTGCATATTCTGGATGACGACATGAAGCCCTGCCCGCCCGGGACCGCGGGCACAATCTGGTTCGTCAACGCCAGTGAGTTCGAATATTTCAACGACGTCGAGCGAACGGCCGAAGCCTACTCTCCGGACCGCACCATGAGCACCGTCGGCGACGTCGGCTACGTCGACGACGACGGCTTCCTCTATCTGACCGATCGCGCGACCTTCATGATCATCTCCGGAGGCGTCAACATCTACCCGCAGGAATGCGAGAACCTGCTGATCACTCATCCCAAGGTGATGGACGCGGCCGTCTTCGGCGTCCCCAACGAGGAGTTTGGCGAAGAGGTCAAGGGGGTGGTCCAGGTGGCACCCGACCAGACCCCAGGAGAAGATCTGGAGGCGGAGCTGATCGGCTTCTGTCGCGAGCACCTGGCGGCCATGAAATGCCCGCGCACCATTGACTTCATCGACGAACTGCCACGCCTGCCTACAGGAAAACTCTACAAACGTATATTACGAGACCGCTACTGGGGCGACCGACAAAGCCGCATCCTATGAATGTCCCCCAGGCGGGAAAATCGGCACTTAGCTAAATAAGCGGCAAAACGAAGGGAGACGCTTTGATGACGTTGGCAGGCAAATTGCGGGCGTGCAAGCCCGTGCTAGGCATGCAAAATTTTTCTGGTTCAGCGCACATGATCGAGGTGCTAGCTGTGGCCGGATTCGATTTTGTGATGATTGACACCGAGCATACGGCCTGGGGCATTGAGCATGCGGTAAACCTGGTGCGAGCAGCGGATTCGTTCGATATAGCTCCTGTCGTCCGTGTCTTCAGCCCAGTCGAGCCGCAAATAGCCAAGGCGCTAGACTGTGGCGCCGCCGGCGTCATGGTACCACTAGTTAGCACGGCCGAGGATGCCAACCGTGCGGTTAAGGCCGCCTGGTATCCGCCGCGCGGACGGCGTGGTATGTGCCCTGATACCCGAGGAGCACGGTATGGCATGGAAAGCTGGGTCGGTTACGCCCGCCGCTTACCTGAAGACGTCGCTGTGATTCCGCTAATCGAAACTATTGAAGGCGTCGACAATATCGAGGCAATTCTATCCGTCGACGGCATTGACAGCGTCTGTTTCGGGCCCGGCGACTACGGAGCGGCACTGGGAGCGGCAGTGAGCGGCTTTACCGATGAGATAGCGGATAAGACGATGTCGGCGCTGGACAAGGTGGCCGCCGCGACCCAAGCCAGTGGCGCCTCACTAATTACCACGCCGCTCTCCGGCCTCGACGACCCAGGGCGAGAAATCAATGACTTGCGTGATCGCGGTGTTAACGGCGTCATGTACTCCATTGACACCATGGTCTTCCATGCTGCCGCGCGGCGCATCGTAGAGGCCTATGCGGGCGCCAACCCAAATTAGTCCGCGCGCTTCGTCCGTCGGTCCATTGTCCGAGGGTAGCCAAAATGGTTGCACTAAGAAAATCTTGGTCATCTGTCTCACGCCGCTTGAATAGGCTGTTGACAATCAGCAAATCGTCGTACTCCTTGCCGCTGCCGGCCACGTCGACAGACCAAGGTTGGCGCCGTGTTAATCCCTATCTACGAATGCATCCAGGCTTCACTTCGCACTCTTTTTATGCATCTTGCTGTGGTCCATCTTGCT
>CAZDQC010000019.1:0-28848 GCA_964507245.1 uncultured Rhodospirillaceae bacterium | reverse complement strand
CATCTTGCTGTGGTCCATCTTGCTATGATCGTGTTTCATAGCCACCGGGCCACCAAAATTTAATTTCTTAATTACGCGGTCCCTTAGAGGGCCGCTTATATCCATGGTTAGAGCCCAATCGCCATGCATTTCTAGATTGAGGCGAGCTTTATAATGGCCTGGTTTATCTCCCTGGACTGCGTGTACAACTGGAACGTTATGGGCCATGGCCATGCTAGGCATGTCTGCCTTGATCATCAACATTGCTCCCTCAAGTGGAGCGCCACTTTTCTTGCTCATAAGCATTATCATGCAGTCGTATGCGAGCTTTTGAGAGGTTGGTTCGCATTTCACATTTACTTTTGCGCGGTCAGCCGAATAACTTTCGCTAGAAAGGGCTAAAATTGCTAATCCAAATAAGGAAATCAAAAACATTCTCATAGCACTTCTCCCTAGTTCAGCCCCATATAGACATTGATAAGGTGTTCGTTATTCAACAACTCGCTAGCTTTATCTTCAAGAATTATTTTCCCACTCTCAATTACATATCCTCGATCAGCGACAGCCAAGGCTTGACGCACATTCTGCTCAACAAGCAAAACTGTTACACCGGCATCAGGTAAAGTTTCTATAAGAGCATAAACCTCCTCCACTGCAATCGGGGCCAACCCAAGCGAAGGTTCATCAAGCATAAGTAGTTTTGGCCTAGCCATCATTGCGCGGGCAAGCGCAAGCATCTGGGCCTGACCACCACTTAATGCTGTGCCTTGTTCACTAAGACGATCTTTCAGCATTGGAAAATTCATTAGCACGCGTTCTATCTCGTCGCCCATCGGCAATGAACTATTGGCATTGTAGGCCCCCAAACGAAGGTTTTCTTCAATTGTTAACCCTCCAAAAATGAGACGGCCTTCTGGTACCTGTACCAATCCCCGGCGAATAATCTGATGGGATCGAAGCCCGGTTATATTCTCACCTTCGAAATGAACCTGGCCAGCATTCGCTCTTTCAATGCCACAAATTGCATGCATGGTAGAGCTTTTTCCAGCACCATTAGCTCCAATCAAAGCGACAATCTCGCCCTTAATGACATTAAGCGATAGGCCGTAAACGGCGCGAATTTTGCCATATTGAACTTCAAGGTCTCGCGCCTCAAGCATCCGGTCGGCTCCGGCCAAGATACGCCTCTAAAACGTCCGGATGTTCGAACACTTCTCTTGGTTCACCTTCGGCAATTTTTTCGCCGAAATTAAGAACACACAGGCGGTGGCACAAACCAGATAAAAGATCCATTTTGTGCTCAATAATGATACATGTCCGCCCCGGCGCAGCTGTCTCCCTTATAAGCCCACCCATTTCTTCTGTCTCGGCGGGGGTCATACCACCCGCTGGTTCGTCGAGTAACAGTAGGTCCGGAGACCGAACGAGAGCGCGTGCCAATTCTAACCGCCTCTGCTGTGGCAACGGTAAACCACCTGCTAGTTGCTCAGAATGATCTATCAGTCCTGTAACTTCTAATAAGTGCTGGACCTGTTGCCTCCTGGATTTTTCCTTTTTGCGGCTCGCCAAAATTAGCTCTCTGAGAGCGACATCAGGCAGGCTGTGTTGAGCTATCCAAACATTATCAAAAACTGTCATCCGCTTATACAAACGAAGATTTTGAAATGTCCGGGCTACGCCAAACCGAATTATTTCTTGCGGTTTACTATTGGTAATGTTTTTGCCTCGGAGAAGGATTGTCCCGCTGTCTGCTGGGTAAACACCGGAAAGCACATTAAAAAGAGTGGTTTTTCCTGACCCATTTGGTCCAATCAACCCAAGAACAATGCCGGCATCTAGTGACAAATCCAGCTTTTCCAAAGCTTTGACACCGCCAAACGCACGAGATACATGCTCAATTTCGAGCATTAAGCACCCTCCGCCAGCGAACACGAAACCAGTGAACAGCTGCTTCATCCAGGATGCCGCGCGGCCTGAAAATCAACAGAACAGCTACCAAGCCGCCAAAGAGTATCATTCGGTAACCAGATGCAATTCTAATTGACTCAAGAAGACCTATATCTATCGCAACACCGATAAGTGGCCCTACTGCAGTGCCGAGCCCGCCTATTAAACCATAAGCAAGACTATGGACACCCAGCATGACGTCAAAAATCTTAGGTTCTACGTATGTATATAGATGCACATAGAGTGCACCCCCAATTCCAGCTACAAATCCCGCTATAGTAGCAGCCAACAATTTGTAGGCAGTGGCATTTAGTCCCTGCATTTCAGTCAGCATCGTATCTTCGCCCAGCATCCGAAATATTGCTCCAAGGCGAGATCGTTCAAGAACGATGAACCCTAAAAGCACCAAGGCCAATAGTGCGTAAATTATAAACATATAATCCAGTGCGGGAATATTCTGCTCGTAGATAGCTCTTACATCGCGAAATCCGTCCGATCCGTTTGGACCAACCATTTCACCGTCTATTTCTACCTGATACTTGAAAATTTCAAATATCAGGCGCACCATCTCGGCGAATGCCAATGTGGCAATAGAAAAATAAAGCCCACGAAGTCTGAGGGTCGGCAAGGCAATTAGTGCAGCAGATAAAGCTCCCAACCCACTGCCACAGATCACCCCAGCCCAGAACGGCCAACCCCACATGGCTGTCACGATCCCCGAGCCATACGCACTGATAGCGAAAAAAGCCTGTTGGCCGAATGAAATTTCTCCCACTAAAAGAAGTAGATAAGCTGAAAGCGCGATAAACGAAATCATGCCTATATTGGATAATACGGAGATGAGGTAGGCATCCATATTCTATACTCGACGCGTTGCCGCCTGCTCGCGAAGTACGGCAAGTTGTCCCATAATTCCGCCTGGCCGAAATACCAGGAAAACAAAAAGCACAAAATAGGCAGAAAGATCGCGGTATTCTGCCCCCAAATACCAAAGACTATTACTCTCAATGACCCCCAAAAGGAGACCGCCAAGTATCGCGCCAGGAATTGATCCCATCCCTCCCAGCATCATCGCTATTAGGCCTTTGAATGTAGCCCAAAGCCCAAACATCGGAGTAATTTGGCCATCAGTGCTTATAATCAAATAAGCAGCTACACCACCAAATGCCGACGCCGCAACGAACGCCCCAAACATTATTGCGGCAATATTAATGCCCATAAACTCTGCTGCACGTGGGTTTTCGGATACCGCACGAAGCGCGAGGCCAAAACGGGTCCGATATAGACAAAAATGAAGAAGAACAGTGAGCAACACCGCGCTTCCGAACATGATGACGTTCTCGACTGCAAGAAAAAATGGACCAAACGTGATCGGTTCCGCTTCAATCATTGGAGGAAACGAATATGTGCGTTCAGGAAAGAAAACAGTGACGATCTCTTCCAGCTGCATCCAAACCGCAAAGCTTGAGACCATAGACGCCGCCGCTGCTCCCCGACGTATGGCCCAAAAACAGACCCTCTCTACATAAATCCCTGCTGCAATAGCACCAAATACGGTAGCCAGTGCGACAACGAAGTTTCCAGCCTGAAATTCCAAATAAACTAATGTGCCTAGAAATGCGCCCAACATAATGGAAGGGCCATACGACAAATTTAGGCGGCGCATTACGCCAAAAATTAATGTAAAGCCGATAGCTAGCAGGGAGTAGGAAGACCCGATCATCAGGCCATCCAAGCAATTTTGAATAAAATCAGCCGCCATTGTTTCTACCGATTTCGTTATTAAACCCAATCGGGTTTAGTTGGCCGAACCCAGTGGCAGATCCGTTAGTCGTCTTGGCTGGCCCCTAAATATGCCCGCTTAATCAATTCATTTTCTTCCAGTTGCCCAGGTTTGCCCGAAAATGTCACCCTACCCTGATCAAGAAGACAGAACCTGTCGGCAACCTGTAACGCCATATGCGCATTTTGCTCCACCAGAAGTATGCTGGTCCCATCGCTGTGTAGATCACGTATTATCTGGAAAATCTCTTCAACAATTATAGGAGCGAGGCCCAAAGAAGGCTCATCCATCAACAATAATCGCGGTTTTGACATGAGTGCTCGTGCCACAGCCAGCATTTGCTGCTCACCCCCTGAAAGTGTGCCAGCGAATTGTTTTTCACGTTCCTTTAGTTTGGGGAAGCGACGATAAATTTCTTCTATATCAGCGAGGCACTCTGCTTTTTCTTTGGCTAACCGAGAATAAGCGCCCGCCAGAAGATTATCCCGAACGTCCATTTCAGGAAAAACGAGCCTATTCTCCGGAACCAGAGCAAGGCCTTTTTCAATTATAACCCCTGACGAAGCGTCGACTATACTTTCTCCGTCAAACTCAATAGTACCTTCACGCGGACTCAGTATGCCCATAATCGTCATCATGAGGGTGGTTTTGCCAGCGCCATTTGGCCCAAGCAAACAGGTAATTTCACCGTCATTAGCCTCAAGATTAACGCCACGAAGCGCTTCAATGGCGCCATAATTGGTACAAATATTATTTATTTGAAGCATGCCGCTCGCGTTTCCTTAGCCAGACACCCAAAAATTTCGTTACCCAAACTAAATTAATCCGATTTTCCTAAATAGGCGTCTTGAACGGCCTGATTATTCTGGATTTCTGAGGGTGAACCCTCAGCAATTTTTTGGCCAAAATTCAGAACTGCTATACGATCCGTCACGCCCATAACTAATTCCATTACATGTTCTACGAGTAAAATTGTGACCCCACCTTCTCTTAAAGTACGTAACCTTTCTTCTAGTTGTTTAATTTCTTCCTGGTTCATACCTGCCGCAGGCTCGTCCAAAAGTAACATTTTTGGGGTCGTGGCCATTGCTCGGGCCAACTCTAATCGTCGTTGTTCACCAAAAGAAAGGTTGCCTGCCAGGACATCTCGTTTTCCAGAAAGATTTGCAAATTCTAGGTGGCTACTAATATTTTCCCGGGCGTTTCCAGGCCCTGAAAGCCAACGACGAAAAAAACCTTCCTGACGGCCATCCTGGGCTTCTTTCTGAGCGACCCAAAGGTTTTGCCAGACCGTAAGACCCTGGAATAACCTAATATTCTGGAACGTTCGCCCTATTCCAGCAGCCACAACCTCATGAGGAGCCGCAGCACTAATATCCTGACCATCGATGGCAATATTCCCTGCGGTGGCATCAATAAGACGACAAATCAAATTTATGGTGGTACTTTTACCGGAACCATTTGGGCCAATTAAGCCAAAAATTTTCCCGGCTTCAATATTGAGGTCAAGCCCATCTACAGCCTTTACCCCACCAAAATGCTTGGACAGACTTGTCAGTTCAAGCATCATTAGCACTCCTTTGTGCCCCAAAAAGTCTTTTTAGTCGTGCGGTTACATTTGCATCAATGAGACCATGCGGTCTGAAATTCATGGCCAATACAATTAACAGGCCATAAAGGAGGTTCCTCCAATCGCCCATAAAACGCAGCACTTCTGTGAGAACGCCCTGAATAAATATTACCGCAATTAGGGTACCCCAGATGTTGCGCAATCCTCCGAGTAGCGGATACGCAATCGCAAAGGTCGCCAGCAATACCGTGAAGTTTTCCTGTTCTATATGCGTAGTATAGTGGGCATAGAGTGCGCCAGCTATACCAGCAATCAAACCACTGGCAGCAAAGGCACTTACTTTCACAACAGTGAGATTAACGCCAACGCTTTGGGCTGCGACTTCGTCTTCACCTACCGCCCGAAGTACCGATCCCGCTCTGGACCGGTCCATCCACCAGACAGCTGCCATTATAATAATGGCCCAAAACCAAATAAATGCAGCCAAACCGCCCGTGGACCAACCATTTTCCGGAAAATACCGGATCATTCGGAAGCCTTCAGCACCAATCGGACCTATTAGTTCTCCGCCCTTTTCAATTTGAAAGGTAAAATTAAACCAGAATAGACGGATAAACTCACCAAAGGCTAATGTGGCAATAACAAAAATTAGGCCCTTTACTCTCAAAGCAGGAAAACCGACAACTATTGCCATTACCATAGCTGCCACACCACCAATCAAAAGCGAAGGGACGATGTGCCAGCCATACATGGCAGTCAGCATTGCCGATGCATACGCTCCTACCGAAACAAGGCCGGCCTGCGCCATGGTCACCTGACCCGTCAGCAATATGACATACGCAGACAGACCAATTATCGTATGAACGCCGAATATCTGTATCAGGCCTAAATAAAATTCCATGGCTATCTCTAATCCCGTTGGAATGAATTCGAGAAAATTCCACCGGGGCGGAATGTCAAAAATAAGAAGAGCAAAAGCATAATATAAATGTCCCGCTCAAGTATGCCGCGGAGCAGAAGGGCAACCTCTTCGAGCCCTCCAACGAGCAGTCCGGCGACAATCGCGCCCGGAATGCTGCCTAATCCTCCTATGACGGTTACAATGAGCCCTTTGACCGTGTAAGGCAGGAAGAACAGCACCGATAATATGCTAACGGTCGAAGCAATCATGGCACCAGCCAAACCGCCGATGAGCCCCGTAATAATAAAAGTCGTAGCATTTGTTTTTTCGATGCTTATGCCGGCGAGACGTGCCGCAATCGGTTGCTGAGCGACAGCCCTTGTCGCTATGCCAAGCCGCGTTCGATACAGCATAAACAGGAGTATCGCCGTGGCAATCAAACACAGCAAAAATATTGCCACCAAGTCGCCTCGAATACTGTACTGCCCAAATTCAAAGTATTCGTCGTAGGGCATGGCCGGGTAGGGCTGAGGCATACCCGCCGTGGCATGTACAGTTACCTCCTCCAAGAAAAACAGCATACCTATGGTTGCCATCAAGGTGGCTAGAGGGTTGGCAAGCGGGATCCACTTAAAGCAACACAAGTAGACGACGTAACCTATGATGCCTGCGAAGATGATAGATGCGCCAAATACAACAAATGCATTCACTTCTGGGAACAAGATCGACGCGGTTAGACTAGCGTAGGCGCCTGAAATTGATACGGCTCCAAAAGACATATTAATCTTCTGCATAACGCCAAAAATGAGGGTAAAACCTATGCCCAACAAAGCATAAGTCGATCCCTTCATTACTCCATCCCCGAAGGCCTGAATAATTTCGTATAATTCAAAGTCCATTGCCAGCTCACCTGTACTTACACAGAAGCAAGAATGTGAAATTTACATAAAAGAAGGGCGGGTCAGGCCGAAGCCCAACCCGCAAGGTATCTAAATACTTCTACTTAGCTGGGTCGTGCAAGACGGCCCACTGACTGTTTTTAGCGTGGGCATAAACGAAAGGCTTATCCGCCTCTCCTTCAGCTGTACGCTTGATTGTCCCAATAAGGCCTTTGGTCGTTTTTAGAGCTGCTAGGCCATCACGAATTTTTCCGCGATCAGCCTGAACAGTATCAGGTTTTGCTTCGATACCATTCGCCTCTATGACCTGCTTAACAATCATGACGTTTTCCCAGGCAGAAGCACTGTGCAGATCTGTGCTCCCCCCCTGCTCTGCTGTTTTTTTAGCAGCAAATCTTGCAGCATCAGTGACAGGTGCAAAACTTGTTGGAATTATGATGCCTTCGGCCGCTTTGCCACAACCCTGAAGAGTTTCCATACTCGATGAGCTAGTCAACCCAACAATAAGTTTAGGCTTAACCCGTTGCCGCTTCATCTCTTTCAAAAGACCACAAGTGGTAAAAGGATGCGATGAGATGGAAATGATGTCTGCTTTAGCCTTTTTCATCGCACGCACCTGCGTGGTGAAACTTGTGTCAGCCAAAAGCCATTTCGCTTCACCAACTAATTTATAGCCCGCTGCTGGCGCAGACACTTTCATAACTTTATGCCAAGTAAACCTGGAATGGGCAAAGTCCTGCTCCACACCACCAAATACTGTTTTGAGGTCCGGATGTTCTGTCCGAAGCCATTTGAACAAAGCTTTGTACATATTGGCTTCGTTGGGAACATTGCGGAAAGCCCAATCGGAAATCTTCGCAAGTCCACCCTTAATCGCAGTATCGGTAAAAATCGGCATCTGCAGACCCGAGTCACTCGCATCACCTCGTTTCTTCTGCAAAATACCAAAAAGAGGTTCAGCGACATTGGAACAGGTTGGGCCAATAGCGATCACTGCTGCTGTCCCTGCAATGCGCCGAACCACAGAGATACCTTCCTCTGCCTTGCAGCGGTCATCGTAAAAAGTTAGCTTGAATTTGCCAGTGGCACCATCAGCAAGCTTCACACCGCCAGTTGAATTTACATGGAGTACAGCCGCCTTAAGCACCGCTTCGGTGTTGATACCAAATGAACGCACGACACCCGTCTTAACGCCAAATCCAGCTATATGGATGGTGCGTTCAGCAGAATACGCCGATGTGTTGATACCAAGCGTCAGAGCAGCACCTAAGAATAGCGCTAGCGTAGCTCCATTGAGAATTTTCGATTTCATGCTTAAGTCCTCCCAAACTTATGCGAGTGAATTTATTGAGGTACGTCGGAACAGTAGTTAAGAAAATGATAGTTTAGAAGAATTTGCGAAGTGTCAACGGGGTTACAAAAAATTATTGGCTAACCAACAGGTTTACGATGGTGGCTGTCGTTGGCTGAACCGACCCCAATTTTTTTATACCTTGAGTTGGGATTAGATCTGAGGAAGCCGTGATGGGCAGAAGTACTGAAAAATTTAAGCAGATCACCAGCCATTTAAGGGAGACTGTAAGTACCTCTAAACCAAGGCGCTATGACCGGAGAGGTTTGCTTCTCGTTTGCATCAGCGACCAGGTTAATTAGCAATAGCGGAAGGCAATCTACTAGTTCGACCAGACGTGCCCTAGCCTAAGATATTTATAGTAGGTTCCCGAAACGACCGGCTAACGAAGGGTATTGACGCATAACCTGCATACAGTGACTCGCAGGTATGAAACGTTGAAGCATACGTTGCTTAGTTCGGCTCCAGCATTACTTTGATTTGTTGGTTCGGCTGTTTCAGGGTTTCGAAGGCGTTGGAAAATTCGCCCAGACCGATACGGTCACTAATCATCGGCTTAGCGTCGACGCGGCCAAGACCCAACAGCTCCAATACTGTGGCAAAATCGGCCTGGGGATAGATAAAGGCGAACCGGATGTCCAACTCCTTGACTAGCGCCTTGGTGGGAAACAAATGATCACCAGCCATACATAGGCCAACCACGACCAAGCGGCCGTCATGCGCAGCATAGTCAATTGCCAATTGCAAACTGCCGGGCACGCCGACCGCGTCGAACACGATATCCGGCCTAGCACCTATAACGGCTTCCACATGCTCTATGACGTCATCTTGTCTGGCATCTACGACCGAGGTGGCTCCCATGGACAACGCGCGCTCAGCCCGCGCCGCCACCAGATCACTGACCACGATATGTTGAGCGCCAAAAAAACGACACCACAGCGCTACTGACAGTCCGACCGGTCCGGCGCCGACGATTAAGACCGAGTCGCCCGGACGCAATCCAGCGCGACGAACCGCGTTTAGACCAACAGCCAGAGGCTCCACCATGGCGCCTTCCTGGAAGCTGACCGTCGACGGCAAACGAAAGGATTCGAAGGCGCCCACCCGACAGTATTCGGCATAGGCACCAGGCAGCTTATGCGAAGCTCGCATTTTGGCACTTGCACAGCGAAAACCGCGACCAGATCGGCACAAGGCGCATTCGCCACAGCCGATCCAGGGAAGGGCGGTGACCCGGTCACCGGTTCGCCAGTCACCTTTGACTTCGCGGCCAACCTCAACCACTTCGCCGGCGAATTCATGACCCATCACGCATTCAGGCGGTAGGACCCGCCAGCCTACAGTCGCATCAGTATTCTCTGACATATGCAGATCGGTGCCGCAAATGCCGCAGGCGCCAACCTTCAGAACCAAATCGCTAGGCTCCGGAGTTGGATCCGGCACTGTCTCTACTACTAAAGGCGAGCCGGCCGCCTTGAATACGGCTGCTTTCATCTTGTTTATCCTCCCAAAGCGGTTTGACAAATAGTCTCAAGGGCAAAAAGCCAGGGCCATCATGCCCCACTGCATAGGGAACGTAACATAAGCCGGGATCCATCGTCTCCGCCGATGCTGTTTGTTAGGGTTTACGCCCGCTAACACAAGTTGCATGAAAAGCCATGGCATAATCGCCCTCCGGTGTCTTAAGGGCTTCGGTCTGCTGCTTCAGATCAGCGAATATCGCTTCAAGCGCTTCGGGCGTCTGCGCATCCAGAGTTATTTTCGTCCGGACTGTAGAATATTGCAAGGCATTGACAAGAAAATCAGGATCTTCGCTGTGACCCAACATGGGCAGGGGGCGGACCTCAACGTGCGTGTATCCGATCTCGCCTAAATCGCCATGCGCCGTGTCTTCATCGGCATAGGCGAACATATCAGGTCCAGGCGGCATCGGCACGTCTAGCGTGCCATGTTTGGCAACGGTACCGAGTGCCATAGAGAAAAAAGGGTTTGAGTCCAGCGAAGTCCATACTGAATAAACCATACGCCCGCCCGGCTTAAGAACCCGGTAGAATTCTGCCAGAGCTTTTTTTGGATACGCAAAATGCAGCACACCGAATGCGCAAACCACGGCGTCAAACGAGTTGTCCTCATACTTGAGATTTTCCGCGTCCCCTTGCTCGAACCGGTGACCTGGGTATTTCTGCCGCGCCGTTTCTAGCATGGCTTCGGAAAAATCTACGCCCACAGGTTCAGCTCCCAAATCCGCAGCCAAATCCATGCCGTAGCCAGGCCCACAGGCGATAATCCCCAACTTGTCGCCTTTGCCGACCTGCGCCATCTCTAGCAGTGCTGGAGTAGCGATCGTGGTAAAATTTTCTACTCCCAGATGATACCGTCCACCTTGGGCTTCCCATCCAGATTTTTCAGCTTGTTTGAATTCCTCAAAATCGCTCATCGCGCAAATCTCCAAAACATTTGCATTTCAAAGAAACAATCCGAACAGAGCGAGACAGCCTGGTCAACCGATCTGCTGGGAACTGGCCAATGGTACGGAGGAATTCATTGTGATAGTCAAGAAGCCATACCTACTCCTCAATTCTGCATACCACTCGACCAATAAGTTCGTTAAGTTTGATGCGGATGAATTCAACAAGCTGTTCCGAGCTAAAACCGCCAAATTGCACAACAGCAACAAAGAGGAAAGTACCATGAGTGGATTTCATTTTTGTAGCGGCATTCGGATTGCTGCACGAACCGATTAAGCGCCTGGGCATAACTAGCGCGTAGACCAGTATCAGGAAGCCGCCGGTCTCGACATCAGATACGAAACAAAGGAAACGTCTCACATGGGAAACGAACCGCTTTGGAAAATGAGCGCCACAGCAGTAGTCAAAGCGCTTCGCCAAGGCGATTTACACCCGGCAGAGGCGGTAGAATCCGCCATCAACCGGATTGAGGACATCGACGGCGAAATTAATGCCCTTCCAATCAGATGCTTCGAAAGGGCGTTAAACCAAGCCGAGAGCCTTCGACCGTCAGACGACACGAGATATCTCGCGGGTCTCCCCATTGCAGTAAAGGACTACAACGACGTCGGCGGAGTGCGGACAACTTACGGTTCAGACATTTACGCCGATTACATTCCGGAAAATTCGGACGCCACGGTCCAAAAACTCGAGTCACGTGGCGCCATCCCCATAGCGAAATCAAACGTTCCAGAATGGGCCGGAGGACATACCTTTAACCCCGTCAACGGCTTAACCCGAAATCCTTGGAATACTAGCCGCAGCGCTGGCGGATCATCGGGTGGTTCGGGTGCTGCACTTGCCAGTGGCCAAGTCTGGCTCGCAACAGGAAATGACCTTGGCGGCAGCTTACGGACACCTGCCGGCTTCAATGGCGTCGTCGGGTTTCGGCCGGGTCCTGGCGTCGTGCCACGTGGCAAGCGACTACAGGCCTTCGACACACTTTGGGTCGAGGGGCCTATGGCGCGGAATGTCATGGACGTCGCCCTGATGCTGGAAGCTGGCGCGGGCCACCATCCAGACGACCCATTCTCCTTCGAAACATCCACGTCGTTCATTGACTCTCTAGAAAAAACGGAGATACCCCGTCGCGTAGCCTTCAGTACGGATCTGGGAATTGTACCGATGTCCAGGGAAGTTGCCAGAGTAGCCACAGCCGCGGCGAACCAGCTTGAGGCAGCTGGTGCAGAAGTGACGTCTGATATCCCAGATTTCACCGACGCACTCACGGGCTTCAAAACACTCCGTGGCGTTCTTCTCGGAACGATGATGGGCGAATTACTAGAGACAGAACGCGATCGCATAGCAGCGGATATCGTTGGTAATATCGAACGCGGCTTTGCTGTGACAACCCAGCAGTTATTCGAGGCTGAGCGGGTAAGATGGACGCTCTACCACCGGATGACGGAGTTCTTCGATACCCACGACATTTTGATCTGCCCTTCAGCGTCCATTCCGGCATTTCCCGTCGAGCTACAGTATGTCACTGAAATTGATGGCAAGCCGTGCGAAACCTATATCGACTGGTTTGCCATCACCTTCGCTCTCACCATGACATCTTGTCCAATAATCAGTATTCCCTGCGGTTTTACGGAAGATGGCCTTCCCGTCGGTTTACAGGTTGTCGGCAGGCCGCGCGGCGAAGCTGCACTACTACAAGTTGCAAATTGGATGGAAGGCTTGTTCGGTGTCGCTGATAAATTGCCCATTGCACCGAGGACTCAAAGCATGGTTAAGCCCTCTTCTTTCGACTGACAACCAAGCCCCTACAACCTAAACAGAAAAGAACGCCCAAAACCCCAGTTTCCAGAGTTTCTATTCGGTTGCGAAGCCAAATAGTTAACCTGTTTTACGTGCGATAAGAAAAGATACCCCAGCAGATCCAACTAACTCTGAATGTGGCACGTCTGCATCCAGGGCCCCGCATTCGCCTGCACCGCAAGTAATTTCTTCATCGTCTGTCTTAACCGTCATTTCGCCAGAAACAACGAATATATTAGCCGCAAAATTATGCGTATGCATGTCGTTGAACAATCCGGGAGCCCACTCAATTTTTGAGATATTGTCAAACCCGTCCTGTCGAACCTGATTCCGCCATTCTAGTTCGTCCATAATTATTCCAATCGTTAGGCAATAATTCCTGAATATGAATATTGTTTAATTGGTACGGCGTTGTCCACACCAACTATTCCCATCGCTACAAAATGAAACACGGCGATCTTAGCAGGATCAACTAAGCCAATTCTTACGTAGCAATATTGCCAAAAATATTTTAGCCCTTGCCTCTCCTTCGGGCTGCCGGCTTACGTTATTCCGAAGTCGATTAGAGATCGAACGGCACGGCCCTCCTTCATGGCCGTGAAGCCTTCGTTGATCTCCTCCAGCTTGATCGTGTTTGAGATCCAGTCGTCGAGGTGTAGACGCCTCTGTAAATATAGATCGATTAGGCGGGGCATATCGGTGCGAAAGCGGTTGGAGCCCATGGACGACCCCTGGATGCGCCGCTCACGTAGGAAAGCGAAGCCCTGTAGTTCAATCTTCTCGTCGAACGGTACCATGCCAACAATAGTTGCTGTCCCGCCGACATTGAGCATCTCAAACGACTGCTCGGCGGTCTTTTTGAGTCCCAAGCATTCGATGGCGTGATTAACGCCACCGCTAGTTATTTCCATAATACGCTCGACAGGATCACCATCGTTGGGATTGATCAGATCGGTGGCGCCTAGTTTGGTCGCTAGTTGCAGCTTGGCTGGGTTGGTATCTACAGCGAAGATGCGCCCAGCACCGGCTACGTGCGCACCATTGATCGCCGCCATGCCGACACCGCCACAGCCAATCACCGCCACGGTCTCGCCAAAGCGTACGCCAGCGGTGTTTACAGCAGCGCCAAAACCAGTGATCACACCACAGCCGATAAGAGCGGCGCGGTCCAGTGGCATTTCGTCCTGGATCTTCACGATGGCGTTCTCGTGTACCAGCATTTGCTCGGCGAAGGACGAGAGGTTGGTAAAGGTGTGTAACTGGTCGGTTTTTTCCCATTGAAGGCGCTTAGCCTGACCGGGCTGCATCTTGACGTCAGTGTTCGTACAAATCACTGGCCGGCCCGAAGTACATTGCTCGCAGATACCGCAGAACACTGATAGGCAGGTGATAACATGATCACCGGGTTTCACATAAGTTACTTCCGAGCCGGTCTGCTCGACTATACCCGCAGACTCATGGCCCAGTACTACTGGCAGTGGATGAGGATAAAGCCCTTCGATAAAGTGTAGGTCGGAATGGCACAAGCCGGCGAAAGCCGTATTAAGAAGAACTTCATGCGGCCCAGGCTTTTTGGTGCCAATTTCCTCGATCACCAGCGGCTCATTGGGTTCGTAAAGGACAGCAGCTTTCATGACAGTAATCCCTCTGCGATGGTATCGATAGATCCATTGAAGGCTAGCACGGAATGACAAACGCCGGGCAAGTGAAAAAACCGCGTACCGAGGCTTTCCAGGCGACCATGCTTGCCTCACTGATCGCTCCGGAACAAGTTAGGAAAGACAGGTAGTCTCCACCTACTGCCGAACTCAGTTATAGATATTTTTATGCACCCTGATCGCTCTTATGTTATCCGCTGCTCCGACAGCGGTGGCACAGGGCTCTGTGGATGTTGTTACTGCCTGCCGAACAGGTCATTGCCGGAAAGTTTTTGGGCGTTTTGGCTCATGTGTCATAATCCGACCATGCGCACCCTGAATGCCCACATGTCGTTTACTGCTATGCTGGCAATGGCATAAAAAGGCCACGACAAAGCGTTGGATGGAAAGATACACTACATTGCTTCATGACACTGGTTGAAGGACGGCTTCGAACCTAGGGTGTCGGAATTATTGTGGCGGAGGATATTGATCGGAATGGGCAAGTCATCAGTAAGTTTTCAAGCTACGAACGGTGGCCTGGGAGCATTCGTTGAAGGCGTCGATCTGTCGAAAAATTTGTCCACTAACCTTGGCAAGGAAATACGTGAGGGGTTAGGCGAATATGGTGTTTTGTTTTTTCGCAATCAGGATATTACGCCGGAGCAGCATCTGGCATTTGCCGAGGGCGTAGGAGAGGTTGAAATCAATCGCTTTTTTCAACCCGTGGCCGATTATCCGAAGATTGCCGAGGTCCGCAAAGAGCCGGAACAACAGACCGCTATCGGCGAACTTTGGCACACCGATCATTCCTATGATTTCGAGCCCGCGTTGGGTTCGATACTGGTGGCGCGGGAGTTGCCAAAACATGGCGGCGATACGATGTTTGCCAATATGTACTCGGCCTATGATGCCCTTTCCGACGGTATGAAGAAAATGCTGGAGGGTTTACAGGCAGAGCATTCAACCCGGCATACGTTTGGAAAGGTACCGACGACCGGCGAACTAGCGGATAAGGAATACGCCGGTCGTCTGGGCAACCAGCATCTCGCAGTACAGGATTCTATCCATCCAGTTGTTATCAAGCATCCGGTCAGCGGTCGTAAGGCGCTTTACGTCAATGGTGGCTTTACCACTCGCTTTGCTGGCTGGGCAACGGAAGAAAGTCGGCCAGTCCTGGAGTATCTATACAACCACGCCGCAAGGCCCGAATTTACCTATCGATTTGAATGGCAGCCCGGGTCGATTGCCTTTTGGGATAATCGGGCAACGTGGCATAGGGCCCTCAACGACTACCACGGTGAACGCCGATTGATGCACCGCGTTACCATCCAGGGAGAGAGCTTGACGGCTTAGCAGAGCGTTGCCGATTAGACAAATGGCGTGTTCCAAATCTGCTTAGTCGTGCGAAGTTCCGTGTTCAAAATTTCTGGCAATGACGACCACCTAGGAAATGCACGATGAGGGCAGTGATTTATCTTTTTTTGTGCGCAGTTGTATTGAACAATTGCGTTGTTTTCACGACAATACCGCCAGCTGTTCAATATGCCAGTACCGCTGCCACAATCATTTCCTATATGACAACAAGAAAGAGCACTTCCGATCATGTTGTATCCGCCGTCATGGACCAAGATTGTGCTCTACACAGAGCCCTAACTAGGGGCAAAATTTGCTTTCAGAAGGATCTTCAGACCGTAAAACTCAAGTTGGACACTAATCATCACAGCGCTGTCTGGACCACAGCGCCGAAGTTTAACCGACTTTTGTTTTAGCGATATGATTTCTGCAAGAGAAAGAGCCCGTTAACCTAATTAGTAGTAATGGTAATTTTTCGTAATCGGGACTTCTTCACTTAATCGCCGGATTTGTGCAGATTACCGCCGACCATAGGAAACGGCACGCCGGTAGTCGTCGGCAGGCTGAGAGGGAGACGCTCCATATGGCGGATCGCAAGATAGGCAAAAGCTTGCGCTTCTAGGAAATCTCCGCGCCATCCGACACTTTCTACGGGCCTCACAGGCACTTTGAGAACCTCTTTTAAAGCCCCCATAAGTGCAGGGTTATGCCTTCCACCGCCACAAACCAACCAAAGCTCTGAAACGGCAGGAAAATGGCCACGTGCAAGCGCGACAGCGTGCGCAGTAAACGATGTCAAGGTCGCAGCGCCATCCGCCACCGACCAATCAACGCTATCTGGCACAGAAAACTCATCTCGATCTAAAGATTTCGGTGGCGGCGCCGCAAAATATGGATGCTCCAACAAAACCGATAAAACAGAATGGTCAATTCGGCCTGATACGGCAAGAGTGCCACCCCGATCCATATCGCCTAGACCCCAACGGTGCACCCAATCATCGATTAGCGCATTTCCCGGTCCAGTATCAAAAGCTGAAATTTGGTTGCCAGGCCCAATCCAAGTCACATTGGCAACGCCACCAATATTGAGCACGGCAAGAGGTCGGCTCAATTCGGCGGCCAAGGCTTGATGGTATAGCGGAGCAAATGGCGCCCCTTGTCCACCCGCCGCGACGTCTGCGGACCTGAAATCATTGACGACATCAATCCCTGTCAATGAAGCCAGCAAGGCACCATCGCCGATTTGCCAGGTTTTGCGAACATCTGGCTTATGTAGGATTGTGTGACCGTGAAATCCGATAACGTCGATGTTGCGGCGATCGATGTCGTTTTTGTCAAGGATGAGGCCAACGACCTTTGCGTGCTCCTCGGTTATTCGCCTTTCAACGGCATCGATTTCACAGGTGGCGCCCGTGCCACCGAGTATACCTCTCAAAGCGGACTTCAATGCGGCATCATAAGGTACTGTAATGCAGGGTCCTCCTTTGAGGTGTCCTTCATTATCTTGTGACAAAAGCGCCGCATCGATACCGTCCATCGAAGTTCCGCTCATCAAACCTATGGCTATTCGTGGCTTCATATCTGCTTATCTTGCTTAGCCAACTGTTCGGCCCATTGCTCAATCCGTCATGCCTATGTTACACCACGCCACCCAATCACCGGCTTTGTCCAATTTGGAAGCCTATATTATGACCGCCCTAAAATCAGATTTTGTCCGTACTCTGGTAGAACGCGGCTACATGCATCAATGCACAGATCTAGTAGCCTTGGATGACCTGGCCGCTAAGGGAAGTATCACCGCTTATATTGGCTATGACTGCACGGCCCCCAGCCTGCACGTAGGCAGTCTAGTTCAGATTATGATGCAGCGGCACCTGCAAAAAACTGGCCACAAACCTATTGTTTTGATGGGCGGCGGCACCACAAAAGTGGGCGATCCGTCAGGTAAAGATACAGCCCGGCAACTGTTAAGCGAAGCAGATATTAATACCAACATGGCTGGTGTCCGAGAAGTATTCGCTCGCTTCGTCGAATTTGGTGATGGCGAAATCGACGCCATCATAGTCAACAATGACGATTGGCTTAGTCAGCTTTCATACGTGCCTTTCCTGCGGGAGGTGGGTCAGCATTTTTCCATTAATCGCATGCTAAACTTTGATTCCGTCAAACTGCGCCTAGATCGACAACAACCGCTAAGCTTTCTTGAATTCAATTATATGATCCTACAAGCGTATGACTTCCTGCAACTAAATCGCCGCCATGATTGCGTTCTACAAATGGGCGGATCAGATCAGTGGGGCAATATTGTCAATGGAGTGGAACTGGCCCGCCGTATCGACGGCAAGGCTCTATTTGGCTTTACTACGCCTCTAATCACCCTAGCCTCGGGCGCAAAAATGGGTAAGACAGTCAATGGCGCGGTATGGCTCAATGGGGATATACTGAGTGCTTATGATTACTGGCAGTTTTGGCGCAACACAGAGGATGCGGACGTGGGTCGTTTCCTACGCCTATTTACCGAATTGTCATTGGACGAAATTGCTCGATTAGAAATCTTGCAAGACGCAGAAATCAACGAAGCGAAGAAAATTCTGGCTAATGAAGCGACTGCTATGTGCCATGGTCCAGACGCAGCGGCTGCAGCGGCTGAAACTGCGAAACAAACCTTTGAGGAAGGGAAAGTAGCCGCTGATCTGCCAACTATCGAGATCCCAGAGTTGGAATTGCGGACAGGCATTACCCTCGTCGAACTGCTGGGAGAGAGTTGGGCTGGGTTGTGCCATTCCAACAGCGAGGCTAGACGGTTAATAAAAGGCGGCGGCGCCCGCGTGAATGATGAAGCAATCCATGACGAGATGGCTAAGGTATCAAGTATCGACATCACTAGGGATGGTGTTGTGAAATTAAGTGCGGGCAAAAAGCGTCACGTGCTAATTAGGCCTATCTAAATAATCGCCCTATCGTTCACCCCCAATCACCGTTTTAGAAATTCTTTGTCTACCGCAGGCTTTTCAAGCCCCTCTACGATACGTCGCAGAAAACCTGGAGCAAGGGCCGAAAGCAGGTTGACCGCAACCTTTGGTCTGGCAAGTGTCCCATCCACCTTGTAAGTGAAGGCGAACACGCCCTCACCCTTGCGGCCAATCAAGAGCTCGCCGAGGATTGGGATCACACCAAGGACGGAATTAATGGAATAAGAGGGCACGATTGCGCCTTGAAATCCAAGCACCTCTCCATCTCGGGCATAATCACCGGTTGCTATAATAGCAAGTGCAGGTCCGACTGCGCGGGCGCGTTCAATGTGCAAAATTCGTTTCCGCATGGTAAAGGGCACGGTCAGCCGCGTGAAAGTGATACCTTTGTCGTTCAAGGCATCGCTAAGCCCAGTTAAAGACCCCAATGTCAAAAGCCTTGTCAGTACTTTCGCTTTGACAACACGGAAGTTGTCGGCACGCAGATTACCAATGATTGTATCGTCCGAGTGGTCCGGTCCAGGTATCAGAAAACTCAGAAACATGGTGCCGCCACGGGCGTCAGGGTAAAGGCCTAGTGCGCGGGCGATTCCGCCCGCATCGCCGGCTATCACGTTGAAGCGCCGGCCTTTATCTTCCTTACGCACAGAAAAACCCACAGATTGCCCACCCGTCATCTCTCCGCGCATGTTGGCAAATAGCCATTCCCCCGCTTGACGTCGCCCCACGCCACGGAGACTTCTCAATGCCACTTCATCAGTTAGATAAACAAGGTCTATCTTAAGATTTAGATCAAGTGGAGGTTCGTCATCTGACGTTTTGCCATCTAACCAACTAGGCACAAACGGCCGCAGATCGAGGCTTTGCCCTACAAGATCCAATTTGTACAGCCCATTGGGCAATACTGTGATTTCAAGGGACAGCCGCGTCGCGCCAAAGGTCAAATTGTGGCCCGTCAGCGAAATAAGATTGTTCTTGGCGTCAAACTTGGCACTACCTTCAAAAGTCAGACCACCGCCAGTGAAGGAAAAATTATCCAGCAATATGGTGCCGTTCCTGTGGCTTTGAAAGGCTATGTTCAGCACTGCCGGCACTGCTGCGGCCTTGGCCCAACCAACATCAGGCCAATTCAGTGCTGCACCAGTGAAATCGAATCTGCCCGCCCCACGGCGGGTGCCATCCTGATAGAGATACACATTCGCCGACATACCAACCCGCCCAGCCAGTCGGGACGAGGAGGGCAAGCCGAGAGCTCCCAACTGCCCCGTTCCGATTTCGCTTTTGATCTCCAATTGGTCTTTTGGATCGCCAGCCGCTAATTTGAAACGCCGCTTCCAGGTCAGCTCCAAGGGGACCCCGTTGACCGTGCCTTGTCCTGACATACTTACGGTTTCTCTATCCACCAACATAGTAAAAGTGCCATCTTTCAAATCATACCCACCTTCAACGTCAGATAAGGCCAGTCCCGAAATGTTAGCCGCAGCTGAAAAGCCTATCTGATCCAAATTGACTTTGTCGCTTAGGGGAATTTGAAATCGGGCACGCGCGGCAGAATTTCCCTCTGCTTCATGTGGTTTTATGTTCAGTGCCCTTGCGAATTTCAGGGGCCTCACGTCCAGCAATTCCAGCGCCTTGCCCACAGTACCGTGTGCCTCGAATTCTACGTCAAGAATTGGAGTTTCCAAGGTTAGATCGGCTACATGCAGCCGGCCTTCACTCAATTCCAACCCGCCAGTCGTCGCCTGAACTACGGTTAATTTGAATTGTCGGCCATCTATATGGCCGGTGCCTTTGGCGTCTCTGAGCAGCGGCATTTCACCAAAATATTTTGAGGACACATTCTGGAATTTCCAATCCAATCGAGCCATGCCAGGCCTCGGCGACGAGCGTTCCAAATCACCTGGTCGCAGATCGACAGAAATGCGGCCTTCATTGACGGATCCTCCTACAATATTCGCCAGAACCCAGGCCCTGGCATTAACCCCAATACCCACAGGCCAATAGGTCGACAGTTTATTTATGGGAAGGTCCGTAAATCCAACTTTAGCCCGAAGGGATATTCCGTCACTGCTTTTCGACCACAGACCCTCCGCTCGAGCATTCAGCCCCCCGCCAAGGTCCAGACGTAGGTCTGCAACCGTCAATTGCGAAAATTCGTCTGCAAAATGTCCCTTGGCTGACATCTCATTGATTTCCAAGGGATTACCCTGTAGACCCGGCACCAATATGCTTCCCGGTCCAGTTGTGACATCAAAGTGCAGGCTATCCAGGTGACCATCCGAAGATATAGAAAGATCAACACGTCCAGAGGCCACAACCTCCTGTCCAAGCATGAATTCCAATTTGGGATTGCCAATCGCCTTGGCTAGGCCCGCAATGTGGACCTCAGCGAAATTGACGGCAGCGATCAAGGGGGAAGCTTCGTTCTGATACAATGCGGAAACGCCAAATGCAGCCTCTGATTGGCCGATACGGAGCCGGGTTGAAAGACGCAAAGTGATGCCATCGTCTTCCTGACGCAAACGCAAGTTAGCTGACGGAAGAGATAAACGCAGGTCCGAAGTTAAATCATGAAACGATAGATTAGCGCCTCGCACGCTCAACTCTCGTAAATCACCGAACGTCTCGGTACTCGCACCACCTGCCTTCTCGTTAAATATTGCTGGGTTAAAGACAACCCCCACGCGATCAGGGTTCCCGCTATTTCCCCCATCGTCCGTGATTACAATTTGTCCGCCTTTTTGACGCAGAATGTGCAATTTCGGCTCGATCAGTTCCAAGCCAGTCACTCGAATTCGTCCGGCCAACAACTCTTGGCTATTGAAGACGACGGACATGCGTGGCACCAGAATCAATTCTGCTCCCCGCTGGTCCACGAATCTGGCACCTACCACCACCAGATCAAGTTTTTTTTGCCACCCTTCCCAACTCAACACGGCGTCGTCAAATCGCACACGATAACGCCAGGCCGGATTGTTTATGAAATCTTCCAAATAGGGCGCTAATGATGCCAATGAAACCGGACCACGCGCCAGCATCACACCCGTACCGATCAATACCAGGATGATCATTGAAAGAAAAGCGGCGACGGCTTTCCCCAGAATACTACCGGTTCGTTTTAGCAATTTGTTCGATCTATCGATGCGTGCCTATTTTTAAGGGCCTCAGAATTTTCATGTCACATCACGACAATGCGTGCCGCACCTTAGGGAAGACTTCCTCCGCCATCAAATGAAAGGTCTCTAATACCTGGGTTTGGGGCATACCGACGCCTTGCACGCTCATAATTATATGGTTGACGCCTAAAATTTGGTTGTAGCGCAGTATTTCTGCCGCCACTTCGTCCGGATCACCGACGATAAAACGATCCCGCGCCAAATCTTCATAGTCCATGGTGATATTCTGGTCGCCCTTGGCCATTGCCTTATCTTGTCCCCAGGATTGATACAAATCATACTGCCGTTTGATGTAAGGTGCCGCAATCCGCACTGCCTCGTCATGGCTACGGGCACAAAACACCTCGCGGCGCATGGGTAGTTCCTCCGGAAACGGCCGGTGGACACGTTCTAGCTCTGCACGGTAAAGATCCATCTGACGGACAAATGTCTCTAGGTTTTGATGGGGCGCGAGATACCAGCAATCGCCCAGTCGCGCAGCTCGCTTGACTGCAATGTCCGCGTTTGCCCCAATCCAGATTGGCGGATGCGGCCGTTGCACCAAGGGCAGAGAAAGAGCGGCTCCTTCAAGTTCGAAATGGCCGCCACTGATCGACACCCGACCACCTGCCCACAAGGCCTTGATGGCCTCCAAATTTTTTTCGAAGCGGGCAACGCCTTCCCCTTTCCTGACACCAAATGCTTTGTACTCCACATCCCGGTACCCCAGGGCGCAACCGAAAATCACCCTTCCTCCAGACATGACATCCATAGCGGCAAAATTCTCGGCCACCTCCAAGGGATTGTGCAGGGATAAAAGAACGATGCCCGCGTTCAGCCGCAAATTCGGCGCCTCCGCCATGACCCGACAGAGGTAAGGCACTTGCATGAATTCCCGATGGGGATGGGTTGAAAAATGGGAACCAGTTGTAACGGAATCATAGGCTAATTCATTGAGGACACGGGCCTGGGCCATCAGTTCAGCAAAACGAGCGCGCAAGTCGTCATCCGGACCAAAAACACCGCGCTGCATCACGCCAAACTTCATCCCATTGCCCATGGCCAACGACCCCTACATCAGATGTTTTTTGAAGAACGAGATTAGTGGTGAATATGATGCTTCATCGCGCCTTTCTTGCAACACATAGTGCAACTCTATGTCACCGCCAATCTCCCGATAGCGAGCTGCGAACCTCTCCGGTTCGTTCATAGCCAATTCCGATTCTGGATCCCGGTAGTCATGTATCTCGTCGGGCCGTCCCTGGATCCAGATCGCCCGCGGGGTCACAACTGCCTCGCCTCTCTCCAAGGCCAACATAGGATTACCCTCGGCCATATTTTCTTCGGTTTTCCAATACAAATCGTGGCGTTCAGGAATATTGTTGGTCCATGCCGGCGGTTCGGCCCCGGCACGCAGCCGTAAAGCATGGCGATAGCGGGACAAAGGATTAATTACCGGCCAGGTCATAGCCACACAACAGACATCGGCTTCAACAGTTCCATCCAAAGGCCTCGAAACATATCTCGAATCCGTAGGGCGCATCGCGGCCAGCATGGCCAAATGGCCTCCGCTCGATTGCCCCGACAAAGCAACACGATTGGGATCTATGGACAGATCACCGGCTCGGGTCTTCAACCAGCGGATGGCGAAGTTGATATCGATCAAAGATGTCGGATAACCTTCACCAGCATGGCGAAAATCCACGGCGGCAGCCGCAAAACCATGTTTCACTAATACCTCGTCACGGGCTTGGCAGCCAGATAGATCTCCTGCCGTCCAGGCGCCACCATGTAGGTCTACAATGACCGGAAACGGACCATCCCCAAGCGGCCTGTACAAACGCAACATCAACGGTACGTCGCCGTATTTCAAATAATTGATATCTTCGATGTCGTAGGTCTGATCTTCGGTCAACATCAAAATTCCTTTCCCGATAGCTACCAATTTACGAAGATTTCAATTTTGTTTGGCCAATCCGGCCCGATAAGGCAATCCAGTATTATACGTCCAGACACGCTATCACGGCTCAGAATATCATCGCTTCGGTGCCCGCGCCCCACTACATGGCCGATAATTGTATTCTGTTAGCTTAAATCGCAAATCTACCATCGCGCAATGTCTCAGCAATTTGCTCTTCCGCCTGATGGCCCATTAGGTGCACACCAGCGATACCGGGCATACCCTGTATCTCCTCTATCAATTCCACGCAGATACGCCGGCCCTCGGCACGAGGGTCCACAGCGCATTCCAAACGGGTGATGAGGGCATCAGGGATGATAGTGCCAAATAGATTTTCACGCATAAATATAGCCTGGCGGGCAGAAGACAGTGGCGCCAAACCAATTAGCAGAGGCAACCGTACTGGAATATTGAAATCCTGCAGGCGCGCCACATAGCGGCCAAGGATTTCAGTGTCAAAACAAAACTGCGTCTGGGCAAAATCGGCACCGGCTTCAATCTTAGCCATCAGACTGGTGGGCCGCCAATCATCAGCCGGGTCGATAGGCGTATCCGCCACGCCAATAAAATACTGCGGTGGCGGTTTGATTTCCCGCCCCGACGGCAGTAATCCTTCCTCCCGCATCTGCGTGGCAACAGCAACCAGGCCGGCTGAATCCACATCGTTTACTGCTGTTGCCTCAGGCTCGTCACCTTTCGACAATGGATCGCCGGAAAGGCAAAGGACATTGGGAATGGCAAAGCCAGCAACGCCCAGCAATTCCCGCTCCAAGGCAAGTTTGTTACGATCACGGGTGGTGAATTGTATCACACCTTCCAAGCCATGTTCTGCCTGCATGAAATGCGCAGCGGCAAAACTAGACAAATGCGCTCGCCCACCGGCGCCATCAGTTACGTTGACCGCATGGACTAGGCCCGCCAAGGGCTCCGTCCGCTTCACAACGACCGACGGGTCTGCCGTCAGGGGCGGCGTTGTTTCGGAGGTGATTGCAAAACCGCCTTGACCGAGGACCCTGGCCAGGCGGCCTGATGTCTGTGGGTATTTCATGATGGCATGCTAGCGGAGCAACGCCCACGAAACTAGCACATTGCGGGATCGAAATGACGCTGCGAAATATAAATTTGCCCTGCTCCGACAGCAGTATTGCCTCAATTTTGATGGCACCGCTTTGCCATACCTTACCTTGTCGAAACAAAATGAACGTGTGCCGTCATAAATCTAGTTGGTAGCGAACAGCCGGCCACGGTGCCAAACTAATATTATCTATTCTTCGCGGTAGACCCTTTCCCGCCGTTCATGACGTTCCTGCGCCTCGATTGACAGCGTCGCGATTGGACGTGCTTCCAGCCGCTTCAGTCCAATAGGTTCACCTGTATCATCGCAATAGCCATAGGAACCGTCTTCAATTCGACCCAAGGCGGCATCAATCTTGGCAACCAGCTTGCGCTGACGATCACGTGCCCGCAGTTCGATGGACCGTTCGGATTCCGTAGTGGCTCGATCCGCGATATCCGGGGCCTGACCATCATCTTCCTGCAGGTTCTGAATAGTACCCTGTGCATCACGCACAAGCTCGTCACGCCAGCCCAGTAGTCGCCGGCGGAAGAACTCCCGTTGCTTTGCACTCATGAATTTTTCTTTTTCGCTGGGCCTATATTTGGAGGAGATTTTGATTTTCGGCATGACGCAACCTCAACAGCTATTGATAAATGCATAAATTCCAAAACGGCTGAAATCTGTCATCCATTTAGGTTGGAACCGGCGGAATATAGTCATCTCGCCCCTTGGCATCAAGCAATGTTACCAAATTTTTTTATTAATCGGCCGTTAACGCCAATTTGCATTTGTGGCTGGAATAAAAGGCGGATTTGACTACTTAGTGCTTTCGTTGAGTTCCATTTTAGCCAATTCCTTGGTCATGGGAACCTTGTTATCTCCGATTACGGCATGTAAAATTTTGTTAAACTGCTTCTGCGGATGGGCTCACTATACCCCCGTGCCCCTAGAAGCAAAATACATTCAATCAGGCTTATCGCCTATATGTTTTGTAAGCTATTGATTTATTTATATTTAAATCCACACGCCCATCCTAAATGGCCAATTCTTTAGTGAAGACTTCATTTGAGGGTAATTACCGAACCAGAAAATGTCATCTACGATTGCCATGGCGAAACGATTTTGGCAAGATTCCTGCTAAAATATGCTACCTGGTTGAGAATTGGGAAGTAGATGATGGCCGGACCACTCGACGGATATAAGATCATTGACTTGACCACCATGATCGCCGGCCCATTTGCCACCATGTTGCTAGGCGATCAAGGTGCTAACGTCATAAAGGTGGAAAACCGGAATCGCGGCGATCATGTGCGCGCTACGGCCAACAAACATAACGGTTTTTCGGCTTCGTTCCTGAATAACAACCGTAACAAACGCTCCATCACCTTAGACCTTAAAGATGACCAGGGCCGCTCGGTGCTGTATCGCCTGGCTACTACGGCCGACGTTCTAGTGCAGAATTTTCGACCCGGCGTTGTGGAACGCCTGGGCATATCGGAAGAAGAAATCCGGCCCATTGCACCTCAACTAATTTATGTCTCCATGTCCGGATTTGGCTCGAAGGGGCCATATATTCATAAACCAGTTTACGATCCCATCATTCAGGCCGTTTCCGGTATGGCCTCAATCCAGGGCGGCGGCGATAATTTGCGGCCCCGTCTAGTGCGTACGGTTGTAGCCGACAAGGTTGCTGCCCTGACCGCAAGCCAGGCCATCACTGCCGCATTATTAGCGCGGGAACGCACGGGCCAGGGACAATTCATCAATCTCTCCATGCTGGGCGCCATGGTTCAATTTCTTTGGTCTTCGGACATGGGTGGACAAACTTTTGTGGACCGACCATTCCCCCAGAAAGGTGTTTCGTCGTTCAATGATCTGATCTATACCACAGCTGATGGTCACTTGGCCGTTTCCGTCATGACAGATAAGCAGTGGACAGGCCTGACCCGCGCCTTAGAAAAACCTGAATGGCTGGAAGATCCCAGGTTCACAACGCCCGCCTTACGTGACCTAAATTTCGACGATAGGGTCGAACTGACCCAGGGCGTGCTAAAATTCAAAGACAACGACCACTGGATGGAACGCTTAGATGCTGAAGGGGTTGCATGCGCCCCTGTACTCACTCGGACGGAATTGATTGAAAATTCACAGGTCCGAACCGGCGAAATCATTCAGCAATCAGAACACCCTGTCGCTGGAACCATTCGACAAGCTTGCCACGCTGCCCAATTTAGCACGACACCTGCCAGTGTTCGCAGACAAGCGCCCGGGTTAGGCGAGAACACAGACGAAATCCTTTCTGAAGCTGGTTTAAGCGCCGCCGAGATCGCGCAACTACGCGCGGCGGGCATAGCCGGCGGGGAAAATTAGATGGGCAATTACGATTTGACCGCTATTCGTGGACCGACATTTCATGATGCCGTTCCGGCGTTTTTCGATGAAAAGGACACACCTAGGGATTATTTGGAACGTTGTCTGGAAGTTATTAATGTGAGAGAGCCGGTCGTTAAGGCCTTTGCAAATCTGAACGAAGATAATGCCCGAAAGGCAGCCGATGCCTCCACGAAACGGTACAAGGATGGCCGAATTCTATCAACCATCGACGGCCTACCCATCAGTATTAAGGATCTTCTGGAAACCAAGGACATGCCAACTCAAATGGGATGTGAGGCCTACATCGGCAATTTCCCTAAAAACGATAATGCCGCTGTCTGGGCACTGCGACAGGCAGGCGCTGTGGTTTTTGGTAAGACCGTGACAGCAGAATTGGGAGGCACTCATCCCGGTTCCACCACAAACCCCTTTGACCCTGAGCGTACACCCGGAGGATCGTCGTCCGGTTCCGCTGCGGCGGTGGCAGCGGGCATGGTGCCGGCCGCGATTGGCACCCAAGTGGGTGGTTCGATTATCCGACCAGCGGCTTTTTGCGGCAACGTCGCTTTAAAACCCACCCAGGGCGCCATCAATCGTGGCGAACGCCAAGCGACTTCTATGAGCACCCATGGCGTACACGCTAATTGTATCGAGGATATGTGGCAATCGGCGATCGAAATTGCTAAACGGACGGGAGGCGACAGAGGATACCAGGGTCTATATGGCCCAGACGAACCCCCTGCCCCGGTGAAACCTGAACGCTTGATCGTGCTGGAAAGCGCCGGCTGGGCGGAGTTGGACCCATCCACCAGATCCGCTTTTGAAGGTTTGTTGGAAAATCTTCAAAAGGCCGACGTTACCCTTTTGCGCCGTAGCAATCACGTCTTGGTTGAGGCCCTGGAACAGAAAATAGCTAATGCTGGAGCAATTTGTGGCGCCATCACCCGATGGGAGAACCGTTGGGCCCAACAAAACCTAGTAGCAGTCAAGAGAGAATTTGTTTCAGACCGCTTAAAAGCTAATCTCAAACTAGCGCAAGAGATGAGCCATGACGACTACCGCTCGGCTTTGATTGCTCGCGATATTGCCCAGAACTGCCACAACACCGTTGCACACTTAGCTAATGCCGCAATTACCCTATCCTGTCCTGGCCCGGCGCCTATTTGGGCAGGAGATGTCCAAGGTTTACCTCTTGTCGACCGGCCCACGGGCGACGCCATATTCAACTATCCCAGCTCAATGTTGTTCGCTCCTTGCGTGACCATGCCATTGATGTCAGTTGGCGGCCTGCCTGTAGGTGCCCAGGTGATGGGTCAACAACACCAAGACGCCGAGATCACGGCCATCGCTCGCTGGATCTTGAATAATATCTCACCAGTTGTATCAGCCTAATCGGCCAGCGTATTTTTGAGCCTCAGAAGGACCATGCCCCTTGGCACGCCCTCTGGAAGGCTCCACACGCTGATGTCAAGGGTTCGTCAACCAAGTAGTGACATTAGCGAAATTGGTCCGTCTGAGTTAAATGGGTCTATTTCCAGGCATTTTGCAAACTGCCCAGTCGCCCTTCTACAGTGGTAGGCCGTTGCCATCGTAGCAGTGAAAATCATTAGCGCCGAGCTACTAGTAAAATGACCGGCGCG
>CAZDQC010000018.1:0-42103 GCA_964507245.1 uncultured Rhodospirillaceae bacterium | reverse complement strand
CAGCCAAAGAAGCTGCTTGTCCGCCCTCGAGGTAGAACGGGCACGTTCCAAACGTCTCGCGGAACTCTCCCCCTTCTGGATACTCTTGATGACGATGAACTTGATCTCTGCCTGCGCTAATATCAACGCGCCACCGGACGGTTGTGGATGGGTCTAGCCGATCAGCGTGGCCAAGGATGACAGGTTGACGACAGCAACTAAGCGGGCGCTGCTGGCACTCAACGAAGCATGGTCAGAATTCTGCAAATAGCCTGATTAGGGCCAGATCCGGTGTTTGGGGGCCGATGGACAAGCTATTGCAAAGGGGTCAGCTTATCATCTTAGTCTGCCGTATCTACCGTTAAGGAGCCAGCTTCAGCCTTCAACCAAATAGCCGTGTCATGAAACGGTGCGCCACCCGATGGTGCGACTGGGGTGCCGTCAATTAGCAAATTTATGCCAATTTTACGATCGAAGGCATCGTCCGGCCAGACGCCTTCAGCAATAACAACCCCTTGTTTAGCCGTATCCGAGATCTTGGCTTTTAGCACCACATCGCCCATGTGGTTGCCGATCCGTATGTCACCGTCGTCTATAATCCCGTATGTCGACGCGTCTTGCGGGTGAATCATTGCTATTGGCTCTTTCTCTCGCTTTTGCGAGCCCGGGGTTTCAGTGAACGACGTGTTGAGGTAGGTCCTTGGTGGAGGGGTGACAAGCCGAAGCGGCTTTTCTGGACAGGTAGTATCGGTCACCGCCCAGTAGTCTGTCATCACAGGCATGCCTTCGTGATACGGCCCAATCGTCGACCAATCCGGCTTGAAGTGAAACTTGCCGTCCGCGTGCGGGAAGCCATTCAGGAAATGAGCGCTCTCAAAACTAGGAGCACAATCTAACCAGCCGCTTGCAATAGCCGCATCAAGCGTACCTTTACCGGAATCCCGTAAGGTCTTATCCATCAACTCCCGTGCGCTCATTTTGAAGCTGGGGTGGTCGGCGCCTAGGCGCTCCGCCAAGCCGTGTACGACCTCCAGATTGCTGCGGCATTCTTCGTGCTGATCTAGTACACGCGGCCCGATTGTAAGCGCGGTGTGCCCCCAGCCCTTGTAAATATCATCAAGCTCCAGGAACATTGCCGCCGGTAACAGGATGTCGGCATAACGCGCCGTGGCGGTCATAAATTGCTCATGCACGCAGGTGAAAAGATCGTCGCGCATGAGGCCCTTTCTCACCGCTGCCGTATCTGGCGCAACTAGCGCGGTGTTGGAATTTTGAATTAGCATTGCCCCGACAGGCGGCCCGCCCTTGAGCGCATCGACATCGCCACACAGAATTGCTCCAATCCGGGACTGGTCAAGCATACGGGTCACGTCTCCTGCCTTATCCGCAGCATGCGCCACAGTTGTATCGAGGTCCCAAATATCAAAGCTACCCCAAAATGCGCCACCACCACGGTGCCGCCACGCGCCAGTTATCGCCGGCAAACCACACGTTGCATGCATGTTAGTCGCTCCGTTCCGGCTGCGGGTAAAGCCGACGCCGAACTTAATGAAGCTCTTCCTTGTCTGTCCATAAAGCCGCGACAGGGTGGTGATTTCCTCAACACTCAGGCCGGTAATGTCGGAAGCCCATTGTGGCGTCTTCGTCGCTAGATGTGCCCGGACTTGGTCATCAAAATCGGTGAATTCGGCGAGGTAGTTCTCGTCCGCCAACCCTTCCGCTATTATCACCTGCATCATCGCGCAAGCTAGTGCCGCATCAGTGCCGGGCCGCAGAACCAGTCCGATATCGGCCGCGGCCATAGTCGACGTTCTATAGACATCAACGACGACTAGTTTAGCTCCACGCGCTTTGCGTGCTTTCTGTATATGGTTCATGAGATTGATGTTGGTGTGTACTGGATTTCCACCCCAAACTAAGATGAGGTCCGACTCTTCTATCTCACATGGGTCGACACCGCGTTGCCCACCGACCCCTGCAGCCCAACCAGACATCGCTGGTGTAACGCAGATCGTACCAATCATGCCGGAATAGCCCAGCAAACGGCTCAGTCGTTCAATGCCGTAGCGCTGCACGACACCGAGCGTTCCGCCAGAATGATAGGGCCAAACGGATTCCGGCCCATGCTTTTCCGTCGACGCTATGAAGGCATCGGAAACAGTATCGAGTGCCTCGTCCCAGCTAACCCGTTCAAATTTTCCCTCTCCCTTCGCACCGACGCGGCGCATCGGATGGGTAAGCCTGTCGGGATGATGAACCCGCTCCGCATAGCGACCAACCTTTTCGCACACGACACCAGCGGTGAACGGCAGGTCCGATGCACCCCGAACACGGCCAATTTTAATTGGCGACAAGCGTTCAACCTCAAGCGCGCAAGCGCTTGGACAATCGTGAGGACAGGCGGTACGGACAATCTCAGCGGACATAGGATGCTCCTCCAGGTGATACTCTGCTCGTGCTAGATCGACCAACGAATAGGATGGATCAATAGGGTTCAAACGTCCAGACTGTCGTTCGTAATCGCGGCCGGTTCCGAAGTTACCGGCATAGATGTGCGTCATCGCCGACCTATGGAAGGACTGCACTGTTATTTCGCCCTAGAGCGAAAGTTTGTTCAGCTGCAGCACCCGCCTCATTGTGCTGACCTTGACCTTAATGTTGGAGTAAACCGCTTCCTAAAAGTTAATGGTTGCATTGTTACGCAGGCTGTGAAGGGTGTTTTCGTATTTGTAACCGTTCGGGCCAAGGCGCTTAAGGTCCCGTTGTTAATATTTCCTCAAAGCATCTTGGCTAAGGGGCCGGCCAGCCGTGGCGCTGGGGGCGATGGGTATAGCGAGAAACGGCAATTCTTTTCGAACGCCGTTTCCAATGTTTTCAGTTTTTTGTTAGGCGCTCATAAACGGCGTGGATGTAGCGATGATCGCTGGAGTCGAATGTTCCGTCAGAAATATCCGTTTTGTATTCTTCCAACTCTTCATGGAATTCAGAAGAAATACCGTCACGCGCTAGAAGCTTTTCAATTAGAGAAAGTGTTTGTGTTTCGTCACCAGTGAACTTTGTATCAGGTTCGACAGTGTCCTCTGCAATGTCGTCACCCTCGTCAAGCAGGGAATCAACTTGCGCTTCCTCCCCGACTTCTGGTTCATCTCCAACCAACAGGTCCCCCCAACCCATTCCGGATTCGGTAATCTGACTGTGAAGCATCCGCGCCGCCGCGATTACATCCTCATCCTGTTCGCTACCTAGTTTATCCAGAAGCTCAATCACTTGATTCCGTTCGAGGGTCGCGCTCATTGGCAGTATCTCCATAATTTCGTTGGATAATCAGACACATTCCTCCGATCATCACAAACTCGCCCACAAATTAATAATCCTATCCCGCCACCACAGCTTGAACTGACGGCAGCCACAACCAAAATATTGGCCCAGTTTCTGCCACGGCGACCCTTCGGCACCGAACCACAGCAGCTGCCTGTACTAGAACAACACTAGTTGCAGCCAGAGCGGCACTTCCTCCATTCGTTGGATCGCTGCCGGACTTTAGCCAAAATTGAAAGGTTGAATGTGACTAACCTTTAGCGTTATGCGGCCTTTCAACGATCAGAAAATTGGTTTGGTTTCGGCCACCGCTGGGTTCTGCATCATCTCTTCGAACCAAGCCTTGAGACCGTCTCGGCCCTGGCGCCAGTCGTCGTCCGGGTGGCGCCAGTCAGCGTAACCCAACGATGCTACGGCGGCGATGGTGCCTAGATGCAGCGTAGCCGACTGGCCGGCTAGCCGAAAGTCTAAAGCGTCATAACAGCGGGAGGCGCGTGCGGTCTCTTTTTCGATCAGGCACAGGGATTTCTCGTTGAGGTCACGGCGCTTCTCCATGGTCCGGACATAAAGCGAGTCCATTAAGAGCGAGCCGATGCCCTCCAGCTCCAATGCCGCTTCCCGGCCTGCTCCCTCGCTTGGCATCAGTTTGCCCTCCGCCTGCTGGTTCAGGTAGTTGGTGATGATCAAGCTTTCACACAGGTAGATGCCGGCATCGGTTTCCAGACCCGGCACTTTAACCCCGGGGCCGTGCTTTAGCAGAAAATGCCCCTCCACCTGCAAGGGCGAGACATCGACCTCCTCCACCGACAACTCGCCCAGGCGAGCGGCGATGCGAGCCCGACGGGCGTATGGCGAATTGCCGGAGTAATAGAGTTTCATTAACGTTCCTTTATCTTCTCTACCGCGTCCGCGGTTCTAATGGCTGCCTGAAGCATACTATTCGCCGTCCCTATATTTAACACCATACTGACAACTATGACGGTTCCATAAATTAAGGCTATCTAATTAAGAATTCAAATTGTCGACGCATCCATTGGGTAATCCTCTATGCTCGATCATTTTTCACGCTTGGAACTAGCCTGTCCGACGATCGACCAGGTGCGCCTTGCCTCTGGTTTTGGTGAGGCCCTAGAGCGCCTGCGCGTCGAACTGGACGAACCAATACACCTAAACAGCGCGGAAGGCTTGTGCCAATCCGTGTTCTTTGTCATTGAAGGCCCCGGGTTTGTTGATCCTGAGAGCGATAAAACAATATTCTCCTATGCCCATCCCATATTCTGGGCGACATTCGCATTGGTTGTTGAAGGTGGCGGCGGCAAATAGGTATCAAGTTAGAAACTTGACCAAACGATACGCCGCACTTGCTGACTTGAAATTTAATAACTTATAACAAAAGGCATCCTGTTTAGGGGTCAACTTCTGGTTCGCAATTTTTCTTTGGCTCATCAAACCTCCTAATGCAAAACGTCCCGCAGGTAATTGCTGCGCGGCGTGCATTCTTCCCAATCTTAGAAAAAAACAGGCAATTTTGCAGGTTTGTGCGCTTACTATATGATTAAAAATTTGGCATATAGTAAAAACGACCAAATTTTCCGCTATAATTCCTTATCTAATTATTTGTTGCCAAAGCCCTTGTTAAGGTGTATCCCGCGCGCTCTCTGATAGACGAGTGCCGAACTCGCAATCAAATCAAACATGGAGAGACCCAATGGACCTGTATACACAGGAAGATATGCGGCGCGATAAACGAATAGCCATCCTTAAATACACTGCTATCACCACAGTCGTAATCGCGAGCTTCGTCGCATTAACATCAATTCACGTCGCAGTTTTTACTTGGGGATAATTTCCCCTTGCTGCCGGTGTATTATCGGCACATGACGGATTTGCCGTTAGCCCCCCAGTTACTACGGGACAGAAATTTTGGGAAGCAAGATATCAAATACTGAGTTAAACAAAGATAACTCACTAGTAACATTTTTCTTCGAACTTGATGTGAAAGGAGACAGTGAAGCAATTAAAAATTGGATAAGGGATGATGGTATCCCATCTTCATATGAATGTGATGAACCTAACACTATGAGATTTGATTTTTTCATTCTAAAGACGAAACAAAAGCAACTTTAATTAAATTGTTTACAGACAGTGATGCTGCGTAATTGCGTACTAAAAATCTAGTAGCAGGTCCAATTCTTGAACCCTTTCTAAATTAATTTGAGCCAAGGTCCTTTATTGTGTTGGGTTCAATAAGAGATGACCATAGGGAGATGCTTGAGGCGTGGGGGCAGACTTTAGAGATTACGCAGGTGGTTTTTATAAACCTCCCATAAACTAACCACCCCAACCCGCCACCACAGCCTGGCCTGGCGACTGCCGCGGCCGAAGTAGCGGCCCAACTTCCGCGACAACCCTCGTTCGGCCCAGAACTATTCCCATCCCGGGATCAAAGCCGTGCATTTGAGTTCAACCAGTAACCCTGGCATAGATAGCTCGCTGACCCCGATTGCGGTTTGCGCCGGAAGCACACCAGTGACGTAGCGGTCCTTAACCATTTGAAATAGGGGATAGTCGCGTTGTAAATGCGTGAAATAGCCGACGAACTCGATCACGTCATCGAATGCCGCACCAGCCGTGTTCAATACCCTCGCAGTGTTCTCAAACACCCGCATGAATTGCGCCTTGGGTTCCTTAATTACTAAGAGGGCCTCGTCGCGTCCCAGCATGCCCGAGACGTAAAGCATGTTGTCGACGCGGATTCCAGGTGCATAACCCTTTTTCGTATATAGGTTCTCTAGCCCTTCGGGTATGATTAGTTCGCGTTTAGACACGTTACTGTTCCTTTCTGGTTAAAATCTTTCCCACAGGCTAATCACCCCATCGCGCCACTGCAACCAAGCCCGTCGCCGTTGGAGCAGGGACCAAAAAGCCTCTGTACAGGGCAAGCTTGATAGAACGCCAGACTTCTAATCTGTAGGTCGCAGGTTCAAATTCTGCCGAGCGCGTCGCATTATTTTCCAAGAAAAATAGTAAAATTTGGACCATGCCGTTGGTGGGAGGGGTCCGAAAAAAACCTGATGTCAACTAAATTTGTTCTCTAGTCGTTCTTTAGTTTCGGGCCCTGCCCAAACACCTCGCTATTGGTCCTAAGAAATTTTAGTTCCTCACTGGTCGAGTCTCGGGAAAGTACCGCATTGCGATGGGGAAACCGTCCAAAACGCGCTACGATATTTCTGTGGCGGGTCCAACCCTCGATGCTGAGTTTGACATAGGGTTGCCACTCCGCTGTTGCTTCTTTTAGGAGCATATTGAGCAAATCGAGCCCTCTGTCTTGATCTTCTGCGTCTTCTGCATGATGGAATGGGTGGTAAAGCCAAATCCGGGAGACCGGCGGGAGCGCAGTATCGAGCTTTTCGTCAATGGCCTGGTTCAAGACTTCAAAGGCACAGGCATCACCCCCATAGGCCTGCGGCGTATTTCGATAAAGGTTTCGAGTGAATTGGTCGAGTAGCAGGATTAGCGCTAGAGCGCCGCTGGGCGTCGATTGCCATGCCATAAGTTGGCGGGCGCAGGCTTGTGGGACGAGATCGCCGAAACGGGCGCGTATGTCTTCGTCGACTGGCCTGCCGCCCTTATACCACCATTCTTTACGGCTGAACGCCGCTTCGGGGTTCTCTAGGCTGGTGCCGAGCCAGAAGGCGACAATCTCAGATATGGTTTTCGTGCTCATGATAGACTAGCGATTCTTTAACCATACAATGGTGTCCGCGGCTTTGCGGACCTGAAGTCGTTGGTTCGCCTTCTTACTATTCGAATTAGTTGTTTTGGCGAATTGGGGTCGGCAATCGCGGCCGCACATAAATACAATCCACATTCTATGTATATTTCCACACTTCCTGTTCTTTCTAATTGTTCAGCGCGTTCATAAATCTACGAATGGTATCCATATGATCTTTTGGCGAAGACAGTCCCGCACCCATGGTGTTCAAAGTAACCTCTGTCGCTCCAAGATCGGCCCAGGCCTCAACCTCCCGGGCGCAAGCCTCCGGGGTGCGGTCGCCAAGTTTGATGCGACCTTCGATAGCGACGTCCTTTGGCTCCCGGCCCGCGTCGCGGATGTAGGTGCCCAATCTGTCGATCAATGCCCGGCCCTCTTCGTTGGTGGTCTCGCCATCGGATCCAAATCCTTCGAATTGGGGTAACCAACCGTCGCCGATTTTCGCAATGCGGCGCATAACTGCATCCGCCATGCCGCCAAAGATGATGGGTATGGGCCTTTGTACCGGCAACGGATTGATGCCTGCATCGGTGATTTTATGCCACCTGCCATCGTAGGTCACAGTTTCCTGAGTCCACAGGGCCCGCATTACCTCTACCTGTTCCTCTGACCGTTTACCCCGATTTCGAAAGTTTTCACCCAAGGCCTCGAACTCAACGTCATTCCAGCCAATGCCGATGCCGAGACGTAACCGGCCGCCACTCAACACGTCCACAGCCGCCGCTTGTTTAGCCACAAGCACCGTTTGCCGTTGGGCGACGATAATGATGCCGGTGGTAAGTCCGATACGTTCCGTTAGACCGGCGAGATAGCCAAATAAAACAAAGGGTTCATGAAAAAGGGAACTAAGGTCATAAGGACCACGAAAATCAGGCCGACTGGCCCGGTTAGCTCCCAAAACATGGTCGAAGGCAAGTATGTGGCTGCAGTCCAGTCCTTCGGCCGTTTGGGCATAGTCGCGAACAGCGATGGGGTCAGAGCCAATTTCTGTTTGTGGAAAGACAACGCCTACCTGCATATTTATCTCCTAAATTATGTGACTGTTGGCCCGTCGCCGACCAAGGTGGTGCGTCGCATGTCACGGGGCTGTTCATCCGGAAACGGGCGCGCCCGGTGCATGGTCTGCCGATTATCCCAGATTACCAAATCACCGATCTGCCATTCATGGGAGTGGACAAATTGCCGTTGCGTAGCGTGCTCGGCGAGGTCTTGCAGAAAGATGCGCGCCTCCGGCACCGGCCAGCCGACAATGCCGCCCGCATGAGATGACAGATACAAGGACTTGCGCCCTGTAACGGGATGCCGCCGGACCATGATTTGGAGTACTGGTTCAAACCGTTTGCGTTCTTCATCAGTAAAGTCCGTAAACCCGATCCTGCCGCGGGAGTAGAGTTGCGAATGTTCGCAAATTAAATCCTCGAGCAGATCTTTCATCTCATCATCAAGTGCATCATAAGCCGCGCGCATGTCGGCGAATTCGGTATTACCCCCTTTGGTCGGGATGGCGTGGGCATGCAGGATGGAATATTTTGCCGGCGTTGGTTTGTAGGAGCTGTCGGAATGCCACAGGCGATTGCCGATTGCGAACAAACGACGCCGGTCCTCCCGCTCGAAGGGCCTTTCATCTTTGTCCAGGTTGGAGACGTCAGCAAAGTCCGTAGACAGGCGATTATCCTTGGGTTCCCGGAGTGATGTTCCGATGGCCTTTTCAATTCTGCCCAGGCTTTTGGTGAAGGCCATGTGCTGATCGTTGCTTAGTTTAGGGCCGCGAAAAATCAGCACGGCGAATTGATCCATGCCTGCGTGAATGGCCGACACCTCTTCACGGCTCAAGGGTTTCGTCAAATCAAGGCCTGAGACTTCACCGGCGAAGCACGGGCCGACCTGCTTGAAGTTAAGTGCCACGTCCCTAGCTCCCAATGCATTGGCGGAGGTAAAAACCTTAGAAGTCATCGCCTGTCTTCGCAAGGTTACGCTTCTGGCACTAGTCTGGTTCGCAACGACAGAGGATCTAGAGAAACATTGAAATATACGAAACTCTATAATCCACATGACCCACAATTTGGTTAGCCTGATCTGCGAGCAGATCCTAGGATTTTTTGATGCCAGTGTGATCAATCTAGACAAACCCATCGGCGACGACATTGGACCCACCCGATTGCGAGGGCACTACGGACGCCGGCCTTCATGCAGAGGAAGATCCAGGCAAAGAAAAAGGGGGCAGCTATTCACATGCTAGGAGCGAAACCGCGCTAATAGGTCCTCACTAACCAGGGAGGGTATTGCTACGCCCACCATGACAATGGCAATGGCGGCAACCTCCCATAGCTGAATGGTTTCGCCCAGGATGATTGCCGCCATGGGCAAGGCCAGGGGGCCTACCAAGCTAGCAAATAGAGCCACGCGCCCCACGGGTAAATGGCGCAAAGCATAATTCATCAAAAAGAACGGTCCTGCTAGGGCGACCATACCCAGATAGGCAAGCAGCAGGATAGGACCTTCTTGCAACCGAGCTACCGTTTCGCCGGGCTGTTCCAGCACCATTAGTATTGCACCGCCCACGCCCAAAGCCATGGTCATCTGCCAGGCCGTGGTGACAGTGGGACGGCCCTGGGTCTGGGCCACCCGACGTCCCAGCAACGCGGTGCCAACGGCGCACAGCACGCCGCAAATGGCCAGGAAATCACCGGACAGATTGCCCTCGCCCGCATCCTTGTTGACCATAGCCAGAATAATTGCCCCGATCACCGCAACCGAAGCACCAAATATGACCAGGTTGTTGATCTTTTCGCCGAGGACCAGTCGAGCGGCGATGGGCGTGAACAGCGGCATCAAAGCCCAGAATACTGAAACATTGACGGCAGAGGTGAGTTGTAGGCCCAAAACCATGAACAGAGACACAAGCCCTGGATCAAGCAACCCCATCAACAGGGGCCGCCGGGCCTCTTTCCAGGCCAACGGCTGGCGGGTTATCAGTACTATGGCCCACAACACCGCAACTGCGAATAGGAAACGACCCGAGACCACTTCCGCTACGGCCAGATCAGCCAACACGATCTTGGTACCGACATTGGAAGAAGCAAACAACAGGGACGCTAGTACCATAGCCAGAGCCGGCATCATCGGTACCTATGGCCCAAAGGCGGGTGGCGCTTTAGGGCGTGACTATAAACCAGATGTAGGGAAGGGGAGTTCTTCATGTGCTAGGGTTGGGTAGCCGGGAACCAAATATCATAAGACCAAAGTACGAGGACGATGGCGACCACTGCGGCGACGGCATAGCGCTGTAAGCGGGCTGCCCGTTTTTCTTTCTGAACCTCTTCCTCCGTTTTCTGGTGCATTGGTAATTCTCCATTGACGAGTTGGCCGAATTCTAAATACGGTTGTTGTTTCTGGGTGTTGCTGGAGGCCGGATACATAATTCAACTGTCTTCGTTTCTTGGCGAGCCATTCTGTTCATCGTCTCTGGCAATCAGAATAATCAGGTCGAACAGCCGAGATAGCCGTTGTACTTAGCAAGCAATGTTGCTTTCCTAAAGGGGCCATTATAGTGGGCTTGATCCTCTAACCGTTACCGACTGTACAGCGTATTATAGTTATTTGTTAATTCGTTGGTTAGACAATCAAAATGCTATTGATGAGATGATTCATGCCAAATGCGAATAGTTTTATCGGGCGAAAAAATGATGCAGAAGGTAGCAGCAGGCTTCAGGATGACCTGGGAAAAAATTTGACGTCAGTTGACTGGCCGGTTCAGCTGAAGTTAGCAATTGCTTGCCGAAAGCTTGCCGACGAAGGCCACGCGCTTACTTTGGCGGGCCAGGTTTCAGCGCGTGCTGAAGATGAAAGTTATTGGACAACCCAACTGACAAGCGGCTTTTCACATGTAACACGGAGTAGCGTAGTCAGGATTAATTCAAACCTTGATGTCATCGAAGGTACCGGCATAGCAAACCCCGCCGTGCGGTTTCATATTTGGGTTTACAAAAAGCGACCCGACGTAAACGCTATCGTCCATACCCATCCACCCTATTGTTCCGCACTCTCCATGACGGGAGAGGAGCTGGTTGTTGCGCATATGGATGCAACCGTTTTTTATGAGGATTGTGCTTATTTACCTGAATGGCCTGGCGTACCCGTCAGCGATGAGGAAGGTCGAATAATCTCGCAGGCCCTTGGGAACAAACGCGCGATCTTGTTGGCAAATCATGGATTTTTGACCGTCGGGAAATCCGTCGAAGAGGCAACCTATTTGGGTATATTGTTCGAAAACGCTGCGCGGATTCATATGCTTGCACGCGCGGTCGGACCGATCCAAACAATCGAACCGGACTTGGCCCAGGAAGCCCACGACTTCTTGTTGTCCGACCCAATCGTCAATGCAACTTTTAGCAGCTGGGGTTCACGGCTTCTGCACGACTGCCCCGAAATTACTGATTAACATTTCAAATTTCTCCGAAATCTCATAGGCTCTCCGCTGGAGGACCAGAAGCTGAATTGATGAAAGCGACTGGGATCGTAGCCGCGGTAATGATAACCAAATGCAGATGCGCGAGAAGAGGCTGTGATGGAAAGTTTGGAGATCAATTTGGCGGAAATTTATGTACCGACGAAACGTCGAGGTCTACTGGATTCAGGAAAGGCCGAAGCTCTGGCTGAGAGCATTCTCGAGGATGGACTAAGAACTCCAATCCAGGTTCGCCGTGATAATAATCGTTATGTTTTAATAGAAGGACTTCACCGGCTGGAAGCTATGAAGGCCTTGGGCGAAATTACCATTGACGCCCTAATTGTTGCGCCCCGACGGCATTGAGACCAGACAAGAAGGTATGCAATTGCAATTGCGCCCTACCGTCGCGAACAAAGGGGCATTGAACTTTTGCCGAGTTAAAGGGATGGGCAAGGCTTGCGAATTTTATTTGACTAGAAATCATTGTCCGTCAGGCACCGGGTTATTACTCGGGCAGCCCAGCCTGACGTAACCCATCAAGGTAACGCTCGACGAATTCCTTATCGGCAAAAGGTCTAAAAACATAATTTCGAAGCATAGAGATGGTTAGCATGCTGCTTAATTCTTGCATTTGACGTACGTACTCTCGAGCCTTCTCTGTTTCTCCCTTAAACACGTTTATCACCGCTAGGCGCGCCAGTGCAGGTAGTCGATCCCAAATATTATCTGGATCGGACCTAATAACTGCCGATGCAATCTCTTCTGCCTCTTCATTTTTTCCCAGAATCATTAAACCCAAACTCAACGAATTCGGAAAAAATGCTGGGTGGTAAGGTTCAAGCCGCATGGCACGTTTGAGTAAAACAACACCCTCTTGGGGTTTCCCACAAGTTATTAAGGCTGCACCTGCCATACCCACCGCAGTTCCAGCTGATGGATCAATCTTAGCAGCGCGTTCGGCGTGCCCAATCGCGGATGCACACCTGCCTTCTATCATGTCCAGGGTAGCCAGCAGCGAGAGGGAACTCCCGTCACTCATAATTGCGTGAGCCTTCTCAGCGTACTCTCGTGCTGATGCGGTGTACATCGCCGGATTCATGGTCAGCCTAAGTTGGATCTTTTGGTACTGCAACCAGCCCTGGGCAAGGTTGATGGTACCGCCTTCAGGGTTTTTCTCGAGTGCCTCTCCCCAAAGTCGCTCAGCCTCCGCGTGTCCCTCAGGAGTGAAGGTCAAAAAATGGGCACGTCCTTGCGTAAGTAATCGCATTTCCTCGGGATCACTGGAATGTTTTGCCCAATTTCTGGCCTGTTCGCCCATGGTGAGTTCAACCTCCATGGCTTCATAGATCCTGTTGGTGATGTCGTCCTGTACTGCAAAAAGATCATCCAGTTTACGGTCGTAGCGCTCGGACCAAAGTTGCTTTCCGCCCACGGCATCTACCAATTGGGCGGTGACCCGCAGCTTCCCGCCTGATTGCTGGACACTGCCATCCAGTACATATCGAACACCAAGTTGTTCGGCGATCACCTGTACTTTGGTGGACTTTCCCTTGAAGGTGAAACTGGAATTGCGGGCTATTACCATAAGGTTGGGTGAGGCCGAAAGCACAGTTATGATGTTCTCAGTCAGACCATCGCCGACATAATCTTGTTTAGGGTCTCCGGAAAGATTGTTAAACGGTATGACGGCAATAGAGGGTTTGTCTGGCAGTTGGTAGGCAAACTTGGAGATGTCCGCCGGTTTGAAATCAGGCTGCGCCTGCCACCACCATAAGCCGCCTACGACAATCAGAGCAACAATCGCAAGACCCGCCACCAGGTAGGCCACACGCGCGGATGATTGAGCATTCTTCGTTCCCGGCAACTTACGCGTCGACACCCCTTCTAGCGACACATCCACCGCATGTACCACCGAATTCTTGACCTGCTGTTCCCCCAGGTCAGTGAACTGAAGATTCATTTTCTTGTGAACAATTTCATGCACGTTCTTCGAAAGACAGATCCCCCCAGGCTGGGCCAGTGCCTCTAGACGGGCGGCGACATTCACTCCCTCCCCGTAAAGGTTGCTCTCCTCAATGACGACATCGCCCATGTTGATGCCAACACGGAACTCCATCTGCTGGGCCTCATCCTCTACCGAGGCGTTGCGCTCTTTTATGGTTCTTTGGAACTCGGAGGCACATAAAACAGCTTCTACGGCACTTGGAAATTCGGCCAATACCGAGTCCCCTGCGGTGTTGAAGACCCGGCCGTGGTGCTCATCAATCAACCCTTCGATGATTGCCCTGCAGGCTTTGAGTGTCTGTATCGTCTGGTCTTCGTTCTCCTCAATTTTCGTGCTGTAGCCGACCACATCCGTGGCAAGGATTACCGCAATTTTGCGTTCAACTTTTTCCTCAACCATGAATTACGCTTCCTTCCGGTCAAATTTCAGAACAAATCTTCGAGGACACAGTCGCGGCCGCCATACATAGCGCCTATATTCTACTCCGCTACCCTATCTCTCTTCGCGGACAAATTCTTGAATGAATAAAAGGCATTCTGGTATTTGCCTGCACTGTATTTCAGAGCCGGTCGGAAACTGCTTGGCAAAATTCATTGGTGTTCGCAAAGCCACCTTGGTCGGGAGTTAACCGGTCCTCATCAAGATAAACCGCCTCTAGTGCCCGCTCCAAGCGCTCGGCAGTATCGTTATAACCCATGTGGCTGAGCATCATCCCCGCCGTTCTGATCATTGCAGTCGGGTTGATGGTATTTTTTCCCGCAATGTCGGGAGCAGATCCGTGGATTGGCTCAAAATAAGCATAATTTTCTCCATAACAACCACTTGGGCAAAGGCCTAAACCACCAATTAAACCACCAGCGGCGTCAGAAAAAATGTCGCCGTATAAGCTGGGGAGGACAACAACATCCATCTCTTGGGGCTCCGCGATTAGCCGGCGAGCAAAATCGTCTATCAGCCAGTTCTCGTACTCTATATCCGGATAATTTTTGGCAACTTGGTTGGTTACCTCAAGAAATAGACCATCAGGTTGTGGGATTAGGTTATGTTTGGTGCCGCTGGTCACCTTCCCCCGCTTTCCAATTGCTCGGCGCTTCCTTGCTAATTCAAAAGCAAACCGTGCAATTCTTTCAGTTCCTCCCTCGGTGATAACTTTCACAGCGTATTTTCCTGGACCAAACTCATCACCCAGTGCTTTTAGTGTGCGTTCTGCGCGGGAACTGGATAAATTCAATGGGTACAATTCCTCGAGATCACCGCCGATGCCCAATGCAAGGTCTTCAAGATTTTCTCTGAGTATTATGAGATCTATGCCTTCTGGATGGGCTAAAGGGCTCTTACAACCTGGAACCCACCGAGCCGGACGAACGTTTGCAAATGTGTCTTTGCCCCAGCGTAAATATTGAACAATGGGAGTGGATGCGCCGCTCCCTGCTCCAAATAGTGTCGCATCGGCTTCATCTATTGCCCGGCGGGTCTCTTCTGGAAAGAGTGTCCCATGAGAAGTTTTCGAACTCTCACCATAGGACGGAAAGTTAAAATCGATTTCTAACCCTAAATTTTTCAATACCTCTATGGTCGGATAAACTGCCTCGGGAGCGGCGTCGTCGCCTGGTATCACCACAACCTTTTTCCTGTTAGACATAATCAACCTCTACGATTTTTTGTACAGAAATCATGGGCTCAAATGCAGCATGTTACTCTCAGAAATTTGTTGTGTGTAACTATTGTGATTGGGATGCGGTGTGGTGTTGGACAACGGCCGGTACCATAGTGGCAGTTAGTAGTTCTTAGAAGAAAACAGTCAATTGGAACAAAACGCGCCATTTTTGACATAAAATGCACACACCGGCGGTCAATATACGCCAATTAAGAAAATGGCAGGTAGAGAGGGCTAACGATGCGACTGAATAGCAAGATTGGTATCGTAACTGCTGCGGCCTCGGGCATGGGTCGGGCCGGAGCTTTACGCTTCGCAAAGGAAGGGGCGGCGGTCGGTGTGGCTGACATCGATGCGGATGGCGTTGCCACTCTCGTCAATGAGATAGAAAGTGCTGGAGGACGTGCTAAGGGCATCGTTGCCGATCTGACGAAGGACGATGAATCGCGACGTATCGTCAGGGAAACTGCAAATCATTTTGGCGGCCTTGATTTTGTCTGGAATCATGTTGGGCATCCGGGGCCGGCGGCAGTCGAAGGTGTCGACATGGCGGATTTCGAGATTGCCATAGACCTGAACTTGCGCACGGTTTTTGTCACTACCGAAGCAGCCATCCCGGAGATGCGGGCACGTGGCGGTGGCGCTCTTTTGTACACTGCTTCGTCGTCGGGTCTGCAAGGTTCTATGTTTAGTCCGATCTATTCGGCAGCCAAGTTCGGTGTAGTTGGCATGGTAAAGGCGCTGGCCAAACGACTCGCGCCAGAGAAAATCCGGGTCAATGCAATTTGCCCGGGGCCCGTCGATACGCCAATGCTGCGCGTCTTTGTTGCACGACCAGACCAGCAATCGACACAAGGCATGGACAAGGAAGAACTGGTGCTAAAACGCGGAGGCCAGACGCCAATGAACCGGCCCGGAAAACCGGAAGAAATTGCCAACGCAGCACTGTTTTTGCTATCCGACGAGGCTTCATTTGTTACTGGTGCGGCTCTACCGGTGGACGGAGGCGCTACAGCGTAATCTCCCGCCGGGGATCCCATATGCCCTATTAATCGGTATTGGGAGACACAGCCTTGTAGTCTAGATTTTATGTTCTTTAGGGAGGGCCGAGTTGGCTGTCTTTGGAGCTTTCAACTGGCATCATTGCCGTGGGTCGATAGTATCCCAAATAATGAATAGATGTTTATCCAGCCAATTAGACCGGGCAAGGGCGGTGCAAAAACTAACGGGAGCAGAGGATGACGAATAATAGCGATCATGTGGAGTCCCCAACACTACCTGAACAGGGACCGTGGGGCGTATGGAATGAGGAAGACGGTGAATCGTGGTGGCAGCCAGAACCGGCAGATGGTCATGTCACACTCAAGATGACCCCCGACACGTTTCCCAGCAATCAGTTTTCAGTGGGCCTCCAATATATAGATGCTGGTTGTGCCCTGCGTGACCATGGCCACCAATGCAATGATGAAATCCTGTTCGTATGGGAGGGGGAGGGAACAGCTTATGTTAACGGTGAGCAGTTCAAAGTAAAACCAGGTTCGATGGTCTACGTGGGACGTTTCGTCAAACATGGATTTGTCAACGATGGGCCCGGACAGCTCAAGATAATGTGGGTGATTACTCCACCTGGTCTCGAAGGCGTCATCCGTGGAATAGGTCAGCCGCGGGAGACTGATAGCAAACGACCCACCGATTTTGACCGGCCACCCAACGTCAGAGAAATTCTAGATATTGCAAAATTTGCACGACCAGAACAGTTGGTGGAGGAAGGAAGCGGTCGGTAGCAATTAAAAATCACAAAACTGGGGGCCCAAACTGATTCTTGGCCAGGCAGAGGCGGCCTCTGGCCAAAAAGATGACTGCCATATTATTCTTCAAATTGCGGGAAGTTCTGGTCGTCGGCTCATCAGAACTCAGGCATAAATTCCCATCGGCAAATACTCCGGGGCAATGGGAGGAAAATTAGAGCCGCTGTAATGGCTACTCAAAATTGGGTGTCATCACCCATTTAATTTTGGAGGGCTTTGTGTTTTTGGCCACACCTGTCGCCACGAGTGTCTCGTATTGCCCAAGAAGAAATATATGGCTACGCTAAAAAGCGTAGCCAACATTCATACGGATATTGTTGGTGTATTAGAGGAGCTGCTGTTGCCAGACAGGCTTATTCTTTCTTCAGACTCACACGTGTTCGAGCCACCAGACTTATGGACGCAACGCATCGACAATGCCTTCAAGTCCCGGGCGCCACGCATGAAAAGGGTCGGTGATGTTGACCATTTGGTGATCGAAGACGGCCAGACGATTGCTGGCATCGGTTTGATCTCAAATGCTGGCGCACGCTACGAGGCGCCGGAGACGATTTCCGATCACGCCCGCTTTGAAGACGTACACGAAGGCGGCTACGATCCAGAGCAGCACCTTAAAGACATGATCATAGATGGGGTGCACGGAGAGGTTCTCTACCCCTCACAAGGACTATTCTATTATAAGGTCGCCGATCCGCAGTTATTTTCGGCGATTTGTCGGGCATATAACGACTGGCTGGCCGAATTCTGCAGCACCGATCCCGACCGCCTCAAGGCGATCGCGATGATCAACGTTGATGACGTTCCTGATGCGATGGGTGAATTGGAGCGTACGGCCAAGCTCGGATTTTCCGGGGCGATGATTACTGAATATCCATTGGAGGAACGGCGTTACGATCATCCCGATTATGAACCATTGTGGGAAGCAGCAGCGTCGCTCAACATGTCTCTGAGCTTGCATACCGCGACTAGGCGCGTCCAAAGCAATTCGGCCCTAGGTGAACGCACCGTGCATGATGCTAGCCGACGCGCTACCAAGGTATTTCTGCCTGCTATTTCAATGTGCGACATGATTTTCTCCGGCGTATTCGAACGCCATCCTGACTTGCGCCTTGCCATCGTCGAATTCGAGTTGTCTTGGGTTCCTTACGTGCTGACGAATATGGATTACACCTACCGCGAACGAAACGAGGAGGCGCTTTACCGCTTTAAGGGTGATGCCCTGCCCAGCGATTTCTTTGCACGCAACGTTTATCTAAGTTTTCAAGAAGACGATGTCGGCATCCGTTTGCGCGATCGCATAGGCGTCGATCGTATGATGTGGGGATCCGATTATCCACACAGCGAATCTACTTTCCCGCGTTCGCGGGAGGTTTTAGACGAAATACTTAGAGATGTGCCGGAAGAGGAGCGGGCGGAAATTGTCTGCAACAATACGGCAAGGCTCTATGGTTTCGACCTGGAACACATTTCACACTCGCCAGTGGTCGGCTGAGGAAAAATCTAAGCCCCACTCTTTGCGATCCTTTACTCGGTCGCGGGCTAGGCAAATACGAGACATTAAAATCGATATCGAATGCACCTTGTGGGGCAGCAAATAGGTGACTATCCCGCAGCCTATAACAACACATATCCGCCGTCGGCCACTAGCGTCTCACCAACTACATACGACGCCGTATCCGATGCAAGGAACAGCGCGAGCTTGGCCATTTCTTCACTATTACCGAAACGGCCAGTTGGAATATGTTTTAATCCTTCTCTACGTTGTTCCTCGGTAGAGAGAAAGGGCTCCGTCATCGGCGTTAGCGTACGCCCTGGAGCTAGCGCCACGACGCGTACTCCATGTGGTGCCCATTCCGCCGCGGCACTTTTCGTAAATTGCACGAGACCCGCTTTGGCAGCCGCATAAGCCGCGCGCGTCGCCGACCCGTGAAACGCTAGTTGCGAAGCGGTATTAACGATAGTTCCACGACCCCGCTCTACCATGCCTTCGCCAATATGCCGCGCGATCAACATCGGGCCGATCAAGTCGATCGAAATAATTCTTTGAATAATTTCGGGCGATTGCTCCAGAAAGGGTCCAGCTTCTATCATGCCTGCGTTGTTGCACAATACATCTACAGTACCCACTGAGGCGGCCATCTCAGAGATAGAGGCCGCATCGCTTTGGTCGTATTGATGGAACGCGGCCCCGCCGAGTTCTCTAGCTTGCTTCTCAATTGCTTCGCCGTCAAAATCTGCCAATATCAATTCGCCGCCATGTGCGGCAAAAGCGGCAACCATGGCAGAACCAATGCCGCCTGCTGCTCCAGTTACCAGCACACGCTGGCCCTTGAAATTTATGTCCTTACTTTCTATCACGGCACGTCTCCCCGAAAATTTGGAAAGTTTTTCAACAAGTCCAACGCGTCATTGTCTCGCGCATGACCAGTCGGATTTGGCTCACGGAGCGCGAATTAAGAAGCCGGTGCCAAAAATACCAGACCCTTAGCGAAGAATATCATCTAAAAAGGCGGCGGCATTCATTCATTAATTTAGAATGTACCCTCGATGATAATGTCCGCTAACGGTTTACGGGAATTCGGGGCTTCTTTCTCGCGTGCGCTCTCAGGTAGCTTATCGATTTCGCCTGGTTTTCCAACGGCAATCATAATTTCCACTGAATGATCGTCCGGCACATTAAGTTCTGTTCTAGCTTTTTCGTAATCGAACCCTTGCATTCCGTGTGATACCAAACCCATTGTGGAAGCTTGAAGCGCAATGTTTTGCCAAGCTGCACCGGCATCGAATGAATACGTGCGGACTGGATTACCATCGGGCTCCGTTGTAGTGCGCGAAACTACCACAATCAGGAGACCAGCATTTTTAGCCCATGCAAAATTGCCTTCCACCAAAAATCCAAGATATTTTTCCCAATGGGCAGACCCCTTAGTTGTGTAAAGGAATCGCCAATGTTGTGCGTTGTAGGAAGAAGGGGCCCATCGTGCTGCTTCGAACAGAGACATGATTTCTTTATCATTTAGATTTTCACCCGACATAGCTCGGGGTGACCAACGTTGGTAGAGCAGTGGTTCAATTGGCCAATCTGGCTTACGATAGTCATCAATCTCAATATCTGTTGGTTTCATGAGCACCTCCAATCGCATACACAACTACTGTTTAAAATTCGGGGCTAATAAATCATCATAGAATATCTAAACACTCCACTAACATGGTTATGTTTGCCCCTTTGTGGGATACCCAAACCTAACGGGTCTTATGGTCGCAAGCCACAGTGGGTATAGCGTGGGCGCCAAAGTATTCCAGTTATGGAATTTTGGACAAGGGGCTTAATGCCTGAGCCAAAATTTTTGGAATAGGACGACATGCCACAAGGTCTGCCTCCAGAGGGAAAACCAAACGACGGATGATCACATCACATTGGTAGATGGCAGTTGTTTGTCTTTAGAATCAAAAGTATAACAGGGAGATACAGTTGAATATTATAGCAAAATTTCAGACATTTATATAAGTTTTCTATAGTAATTTATGAAATATTAATTGGTGTTTGAAAATTTGTTTCTTCAAAAAATTATGACAGTCAGCTGGGCCAGTGATCCCGAATTGGGTCGCGGCCATCCCAATCGACTGCCGCTTCTCGAACACCGTCAAATATGCGTCGTCGGCTGTCTGTCATGTGGGCCATTTCGATGACAGTACCCGGATGGCCCTCCTGTTCAAAATACACGAAACGGCCACGCGGGCTGTCTGCCTCCTGGCCCACCGTGTACCCGGTAGTCAGTGCGTTTTGGTAAATTTCGTCGTAATTCTCTGGCCAGCTGGAAAAATGTTGTAGGCCTTCGTTCCCGGCATTCAGAAAATCCTGGTACAGGGTAGGGCTCTTATCCCGTTGTTGTATTAGTTCTAGCTGCACGTCACCAGAATTCGCTAGTGCAATGGAAAGGTGTGGATCGCTCGGCTGACCTTTGTACTTAAAGTTTTTGATTACTAGTTTGTCTACATAGAACCATGGACCAATCTGGCAAACATCAGTCCAATGGCGCATTGCGGAATCAATGTCCTTAACCACATAGCCCATCTGGCGCAGTGATCCAAAAAGGCGGCTCATATTGATCATACTCCCTTTCACAGCTTACCCAGTTGATCCTGGGTAAAACAGCAACCTATTTTGCCTGTCTGGCAGCAAAAGTTGCAATGGATTAAATCATAAAATTGCGAGGCGACCCGTTAGCTCAGTTTTTTGCTTGCGGCAAGGGGCTAACCGGCATGTAATCCCTATAAGTACTCAAGCTCTTAAGAAAGGAACAGCCATGTCTATTCAGACTGCAGAGAAAACAACTGATCCTGCTCTTGCGTCTCACTATATCCGGAGTGCTGACGTTGATTGGGAGCCGATGTCGGGTTTTGAAGGCGTAGAGATGAAGGTGCTTTACCAAGACGAGAATACCGGCTTGTTCACCGGACTGTTCCGCCTTGCTCCCGGTGCGACCATTCCTTTTCACGAGCATACTGACGTTGAACAAACCTATATCCTGGAAGGCACTTTTCAAGACGAAGATGGCGTGGCAAAGCCTGGCGATTTTATCTGGCGGCCAGCAGGCAACCGGCACACGGCGCATTCGCCCGACGGGTGCATCATCCTTGGCATGTTCTTAAAGCCGAATAAGTTCTTATGAGCTGACGCTAACTGTTCACCCTGTGCTGTCACATGGTCTCTCTTGTCGGAATTTCAGGAGAGGCAACTGTCTACTTTGGTTCCGTCACCTTTGAGTTAGGCGAAAAGAAAATTGTTACGTTAATGCCAACTTTAGCCCTAGGCTGGCGAACGCAGCAGCAAATAGCCATCTTACCCAGATCATTATAGCTGGCCGTGAGATCAGGTGATGCCGGATGCCGGCAGAAAACAGCCCGTAACCGACAAATACCACGAACGTCATCAACATGAAAACGGCAGCAAGGAAGACCATTGAGAGAGTGGGATGTTTTGTTTCCACTGGGATGAATTGCGGCAGAAATGCAAGAAAGAAGATTGATAGCTTGGGATTGAGGATGTTGATTAGGAAACCCTTGATGATGATGCCAACCGCGTCATGCGCCGTTGCTTTTTCCTCTATTGCTAAGGTTCCGCTCTCCTGCAAAACCCCCCAAGCCATATACAAAAGGTAGGCGACGCCGGCAAATTTCAACGCCTGGAAAGCTATCGGGCTGGTGTGCAGTATGGCAGCTAGGCCGAGGATGCAGGCAGCAAGGTGAGGCAAAATTCCCATGGTACAGCCAAAGGCACCGACAATACCGGACCGTGCGCCGCCGGACAGGCCACATGCTAACGTATAGAGCACTCCGGTCCCTGGTGCGATTACCACAATCAATGACGTGAGAAGGAATTCGGGGCTCATGCTGCAGTCTCAGGCAAATGCCCTCTATGGATAAATTTTCTCAAGCACGCGCACGTCATTCGCCTGATTATCAGTAATACAGAACATAGTGAAATACTCAACCACTGGCTTCGTGCCGTAACGCTCGGTTATGCCTGTCTACCACGAACCACTATAAAATGTTTCAGCGTCTTCGCGGGTTTCCCATTGGTAGACGCCACCAGCAATTCTGTGATCACCGTAAATAAAGTGCTTACTGATTAGGCTTTTTACATCCCTAAAATCTGGAGCGATATTCTCGTAGTGTGCCAAGCAGCAGTTGCGGTCAATGGATGATGGCAAATGATAACGGACTACAGCGGTAATCATGATAGACCAACCGAAATTGACTTCATGTTCATGGGAAACTCCCTTTGGCAAGAAGACTATTCGAAACGGATAAAGCCCCGACGACAGAGCCGGCTAAGATTATACCCGGTGATCTGCCAACATGGAAAAGGAGTGACCTCGGCACTCACTACGCTAAAAGTGGTTACATCCTGAGTTACAAAACCCGGTTTGAAGATACCAGTGCCGGTTCGTCCGAAGTCCATACCATTACTGTATCTGCGCCCGGCGACAATGACTTGGCCAGCGTCGGGTAAAACAAAACGTAGAGGTGTGCTGGTGCCAGGGCCACATCACACACTACAGTGAGGCCGATCTTGCGGCGTCCCTGGGCCGGTGCTACCGTCTCTACTCCGCAGTATCGACCGTTATATCACGGTAGGCGGAATTGTCGCGGTCGCCGTTGAGGTTGGTATGGATTTAGAACTTCGTAATAAGCACGCCCTGATCACGGGCGCTAGCAAGGGTATCGGCCGGGCCGTATCGGATGTTCTTGCCGATGAAGGCTGCGATCTGGCAATGGTCGCTCGGACCGAAGAGGATTTAACGAAGGCGGCTGAAGACATCCGCCTACGCGCCAACGTCAATGTCCAAATTTTAGCGGCAGATCTCTCTTTGTCGGCGGATCAGCAACGGGTGGCAGCGACCTTTCCGGACGTTGATATTGTTGTCAATAACGCCGGTGCGAACCCGGCCGGCGAAATTAATCAAATTGAGGAATCTACATGGCGGGAGGCTTGGGATCTTAAAGTCTTCGGCTACATCAATTTATGCCGCGCATACCATGCTCTCATGAAAGAGCGCGGCCATGGTGTTATCGTGAACGTGATTGGAACTGGTGGCGAACGCATGAACGCCAGCTATATTCTGGGGGCCAGCGGCAATATCGCATTAATGGGTTTGACCCGAGCGCTCGGAGGTCGCTCACCGGACCACGGCGTGCGGGTGGTCGGAATTAATCCAGGGATGACGTTGACGGAACGTGGCGAATGGATCTTAAAGAACTGGACCGAAATGAAGTACGGTACACCTGATCGGACGGAAGATTTTCTAGCGGAAATGGATCTGCCGTTTGGTCGCATGGGAACACCGAAAGAGGTGGCCGATACGGTAGCCTTCGTTGCTTCGCCCCGCGCCAGTTACATCAGCGGCACAATTGTGACCGTTGACGGCGGTGCCGCGAATAGAGGCTAATTATTGTTAACCTGTAGTTTTTCAATTGCATCCAAAGCCCGGCCGACCCGACGATACGTCCAGTTGTTATGGTTGACGAATTATTTTCCGGCATAACACAATGGCGGTGGGGTATAGCCTCTTGCCGCAGCGTGACGGTGGATCTAGAGAAGAGTCATCAAAGCAAAACATAGGTCTGCTGTTCCCGGGCGCCGGACAAACTCTATATCCTCCGCCGCATTCGTCCTAACCGTCACGGACACGCCATGAAAAGTGGCCGCGGGCTACCTCAGTAGGCATGGACCGGTGGCCGGCGGCCCGCCCAGGGTCGTGCCACCTCGAGCTGCGAAGCGATACGGATCAGTAGCTCCTCCTCGCCAAAGCGGCTCGCCAGTTGAACGCCCACAGGTAGGCCGTCATCACTCGTGTGGAGTGGCAACGTGATAGCAGGTTGACCGGAAAGGTTTTGTTGCGGTGTGAAGGCGATGTATCGGAAGAGACGATCGTAGTAGTCGTCGATATCCTCAGATGTCATGACCAAATCACCAAGCGGTAACGGCCGTTCTGCTAAGGTCGGCGTCAGCAAGATGTCCCAATCATTTTGGAAATGAGCCATCTGCCGACCGTAGGCATGAATATCCTGGATCGTTTTTAAATAGTCGGCGCCGCTGACACGCCGACCCTCCTCTGCCGAAAGGCGCGAGATCGGCTCGAGATCGTCCAGACCAGGGTTGCGGCCACTTGCGGCCTGATATCGATCCAAATTAGAGGCCACGTTGACGCCGGCGATCAGGCGCCAGACTTGGGCTATCCAGTCGAGATCAATGGGCGGTGCTACTTCGTCAACTTGATGACCGAGTTCCGAAAGCAGACCCGCTGTTTGGTCTACCGCATCCGCGCAAGCCGGGTCGAGGAGGCTGCCGGTATGGACTTGTTTTGAGACTGCAACCTTAAGATGTCCAGGGTCGGCGCCGACAGCGTTGGCAAAGGGCGTCGTTACTGGGGGAGACCAGTTAGGGGCACCGATCTCGGGCCCTGCGATGGCATCAAGTAGGTGGGCTGTGTCACGCACCGTTCGGCAAACGACGTGACCGACGCTATTTAGGTTATCCCCGAGGACGGGTCCCACAGGGGTACGGCCACGGGTAGTCTTCAAGCCGACAAGGCCACAGCATGAGGCCGGGATGCGGATGGAGCCACCTCCGTCGGTGGCATGCGCCGCTGGTACCAGTCCGGCTGCTACCGCCGCAGCCGATCCACCAGAGGAGCCACCCCCACTCCGCTTTAGGTCCCAAGGGTTGGGTGTGGGGCCGTGCGCTACCGGCTCGGTGGTGGCGCAGAGCCCAAACTCGGGTGTGTTGGTTTTGGCAATACAGACTAGGCCAGCATTTTTTTGGCGGGTCACTATCTCAGCGTCTTGGTCGGGTATGAAGTCGGCAAAGAAACGGCTGCCGTTCTGCATTGGCACGCCTGCATAAGGGCAGTTCAGGTCCTTAAGCATGAAGGGCACACCGGTAAAGGGGCCTTCGGGAAGGCCGTCCGCAATCGCCTGCCTGGCTTCCGTCTCCATATCGGTGACGACGACGTTAAGCTCCGGCTGTAACGCTCGCGTGCGCTCCAGCGCTTCTTCCAGTAGCTCCTCGGTTGTGACCTCGCCGCTCTTGACTAGTTCGGCCAGACCGACTGCATCATACTTGCCGTACTCCTTAAAAGCCGCCATTAGAACTTTCCCCTTTTCACTCTTGACAATAGCATTCCCTAGACCCAGTCCTGGTATAAGCTAACACCGTAAAACGGGGTGACAAAGAGTTGTGAATACCGCTAGCCAATCACACGCCGAAGAATCTCGATAGAGCCGCATTAGATTTAATCCATGTCGGCTCTAGCAACCTGTTTAAAGTTCCGTAAACAGGCAATAATGAATTAGGTAAAGATTTTAAATATTTTTGTAATAAGGTAGGGCTAGAAATCAGACTGACTAACCAAGGCCATCGCATCGCCCCATTACCCGCGTCTGATACGCTTGCGCTCCCGCATAGCAACGTCGGCTTCTTCAGTGCCGTCGTGATAGGTATTAAATAACTTGTCCAAAGGCGCCAAACTGCCGCCGTAATTGCATTCAAAATACTTGTGATGCAGGTAGTGGAAATGGTTGCCGCCATCAATGCTAAGCTTACTGCCCATTTTTAGCTTTTCAAATCCGCTATGGGACAAAGCAGGATAGAATACCGCAAGATGAATTTGGAAGAGGGCGTTTACCGGGTGTAGAGCGAGCACCCACTGAACGACTACTGTCGAGAAATAGATAATATGCTCTACCGGATGCATCGCCAGGCCGGACCAAGGTCCTATCTCAACATTTTTATGATGCAAAGCATGCACGGTTTTATAGAGAAACGGCACATGCAGTAGCCGGTGACCAAAATAGAAGTGAACAGAGTGGATCACGGGTGCCAAAAGAATTAGCAGAGCGAACCAACTCCAAAACAGAATGGGGCTGGCAGCGAAGTCTATGAAGCCAAGGTAACCGTTTGCAAAAGCCCAATACGTGACTGTTTCATAGGCCGTAATAATCGGTACAGAAAAAATTAGTGTATGAAACATATTGTCACGCACTTGGTCTCTGAACAAAAAACGGCGGCTTTTAGTAGCGAGCGGGCGTGTCGTGAATTTCAGCGAATTGCCTTGACGCTTGAAGACGTAAAAATAGAGATGCAAACCGCCAAACAATAGTAAAATGAAACCCAGGTTTCGCGCGTACAGAAGTCCAATCCACCAAAACTCAAGGGTTGCCATTGTGCCAAGTTTAGGCGTGAGAAACGTCCAGGTAAAAATCGTGATGGCAAGCCAGAAGGCGTTGTGAGGCCAGAGGTAGCCGGGAAACCCAAAAAACCATTTGGCCGTAGTGAGGGGTTGAATTGGCCATGCGTTTATTGGGGCTAATGCGATAGCCGCAGGCGGGCGCCATTCCCCGCGTGAGTTCCGCTCTTCTGACACTATATCAGTCACGTCGCTACCTTCCGAAATAAAATAAATTCATTATCTACGTTCGAAGCGATTAAAAATAACGGCCGGCTCAACAAATTTTCACATTGCGTAATTATATGCGCCTAATGTTTTGTTTTCAAATGCTCCTCCAGAGCAACAATCCCATCCAGCCGCTGCATTGAAAAATTCAGCAACCAGCTGGAAGACGGCTCAACTATCGGTCCGGTCAATGAATTGATAGACGCGATCGTCAAGGGGGGCGAGGTAAAAGGTCGACTGTAGGGCAAAGCACCTGAAACAATGCGGGAAAAATGTCTCACGCTTTATTAATTTAGCCACAGGCACCAAATAGCAAGCAGAGGCGATTGAGAAGCTTGCATGGCATGCCAGCAATTTGGCGGATTATGAATTAGGTCACCAGAATTCTGGAGTATCAGTTCTTTATCGTCTTGCATCCATTTTCCAGGAGCTAGTGCGATATAGAGTTCTTCTGGGGGATGGTGGTGCCTCGGATAATCAATTCTGGGTGCTACTAGACTAACCCCTATTCTTACGTCCTGTCGGATTTCCAAACCGCCTTCGCCTACAATGACTGCATTTGCATGACCATTAAAAAATTCTGCAGACAGCTTTTCTGCTTCCGGCCTACGATACCATTGTAATTTTTGTTCAATATTTTTTAAGGAATTCGTCAATTCGTATATCGTTTTTGGCCCCTTGCGTGCTTGGGAAAATGCGTCATCGAGATGATTGCAGACAGGCAAGCGGGTTGGTTTCTTGTTACCCTGAATCCCATCAGAATTTTTCAATGTTACAAAAATTTGATCCACGATTGGCGTTGCATCAGGGTAGTCCGTGATCCTAGAGCGAATGCCTGCTTCTAAAGCACCAATAAAGCTTTGCAAGTCGTCATCTCGGTTCATATTTAGCGCCATTGGTAATCCTCCATACATTGTCTAAGAAAATCCCAAAGGTGCTTAAGGCTTCTGGACACAACTTAGGAACAAATATTAATATCTAAAGGTATTGGTATCTAAGATTTTTAAATACCCAACGGCACCTCGGGATCTAATTTAGGCGGCGGCGGAGGGAGTATTTTTTGCCATCAAATTCGCCGAAGTAGTGATCGACCAAGGTGTGGCTAATTGGTCTGAATTCATCCAATGGTCCTAGATTTTGTTCGGCCACGTATGTCGTGTGGTCAGCCCGATCGACCAACACGTGATACCACGGTTTATCCTTAGGAGGCCGGGAGCGCGCGACTTGATCGTACCACTCGTCGCTTCCGCTGAAGACTGGATCGACGTCGAAAACGGCACCTAGATAATCAAACAGTTTATGATGAATTAATTCACCAACTTGAAATTTTGCTTCATGCCCTAGCATTTTGCATAGTACTCCGTGCTTGAGTTTTCTTCGTGTAGGGGCTGGAATTCTATATCAGAATACAAACGTGGTATGTAGCGCTTACGTTGTTGATAGCGCCCGAGCATTATTTATTCGGCGCCCTAAGTTAGGTCAAAGCTGCTGGCAATCTATCTCTGCAGGTTGATAATTTAATTCCTATCGACAACACTGTCTTTTGCAAAAGAAAAAATCCCCGCAGCCACAACCAACAAAGCGGCCAAAAATGTAAATATCCATCGGTAGGCAATTTCAGGGCTCGGGCCGGCACTGGCATCCCAGCCACCAATGATTAAGCCCGAGGCCGATTGTATTGCAGCAACACCCAGAAATACAGCCAAGTTTTGAAACGTGAGCCCCCGCCCAATAAGATGATCGGGCAGAACAGACCTAGCAAAGGCATGGTTCAACATGACATAGCTGCCAACGGCCGCGAACAAAATTAACAAGGTCGTTGCCAGCCAAAAACTTGGTTGTTCGAGCACCGCTAGTAACCCCAGAATTACCGCAGTAGAAATTGCACCAGCGACTATCAACCATTTGCGGTTCACAAAAAAGCGGTCAAGACGACCGTAAATTAAGACGCCCACAAGCACCGCCAAATTTAGCGCCAGCAGGATATTCCCTCGTGCCACTCCATCTAATTTATGCACATCTGCGAGATAAGGGCCGCCCCAGAGCCCGACTACGGTTAACACAGTCGCATAGCCAACAAACTGGATCACCGACACCAGCCAAAGCTGGCGATTTCGAAGAACGGTACGTAGTCCTCCTAAGACCTCTTTCCAGCTTTCTACCCGATCTCCATTTTCGATTTTTCCGGGCGGTCCATCGCGGACAAACAGAAACAACAAAACAGAAAACAATCCAGTCAACCCAGCCATACCTATAAAGGCACCCCGCCAGCCAATAATTTCTACTGCCCAGGAAAGTGGTGTTGTGGCAAGTAGCGTGCCGCCGCCACCTATAACGAAAAGCAGTGCACTCAACCTTGCAAAACGGTCCTCTGGATACCACCTGGCAATTACCACCATGGCACCCATCAGACCGGCAGCGCAGCCAACCCCGAGCAGGATCCGCCCAATTGCTAAAAGAAATCCACCGTTGGCCACTGCAAAAATAAAAGAACCTAGGACGGCGACCAAAAACAGCGCTGTCATGGTCAGCCTTGCGCCGTATCGATCTAATAGGACGCCGGTTGGAATTTGTGCTGCGGCAAAGGCGAAAAAGAAAAGCCCGGTAATGCCGCCCATCGCTTCGGCAGATAGTTCAAGCTCAGTCATTAATTCGGGAGCAATGGCGGCGTTGGCTACACGGTAGAATTGGCTGGCAACATAAGCGCCGCAGAGGACAAGAAATATTTGCAGTGCTTGGCGCTGCTCTGATCGTTTCATCACTTCAGGCAGGCATGGTACGCTTGGGCTCAGTATGAAGGCCCTTGGTACCATCGGTTACTAATTCATTACGGATTAATAGGTAGTGCATGTTTGGCCCCTCCAACGTGGGTTGTTCCCGGTAGCCCTTAATTGATCCTACCAGATGGAGTTAGGTAGGGAGCCGCGGCCTGACATTCTTAAACGAACGCGGAGTTACGGGCGATTAAGAAATGCCACCAGTACCGTTGGGTGCCCGTGCTACCAGACCTCGCCGAAGGGACGCAATTCGACGCGAAAGGACCACGTTGACGGGTCCTGATGGGCAACGCGGTACATATCTTCCGCTATTGCTGGCGGCTTAGCAAAGAACTCGTCCGGCTTGTCGGGAGCTATCAACGGGCGAGTGCGCGGCGTGTCTATTGCAGCGTCGATGATAAAATAGGCTACGTGAATGCCACGCGGCCCGAATTCGCGGGCGATAGATTCCGCCAATATTCGCTGTGCTGCTTTAGTCGAGGCAAAGAATCCCCAATTGGCCTTGCCTCGGGTGGCTGAGGTGTTGCCGGTTACAAGTATCACGCCCTTACCTGTTTCCAGCATCGCTGGAATGGTTTCGCGGGCGAGAAAAAGCAGTGCCGTGGTATTGACACGGAAGTTCTTTTCCAGATCGTCCGGGTCCATCTCCAGGATGCTACCCCGGGTCGAACGCAGGGCGTTGTGAATCACGACCGCGGGTTCACCCATCTCCGCCTTGATACGTGAAATAGTCTCTACGAGAACGTCGAGATTGCCCACATCGCATTGGTAGGCGCATGCGTCCTCGTACTTGCCGGCCAGTGCCTCAAGATTATCTGCATTGCGGGCCAACATAGCGACCTGGTAGCCGCCCTCGCTAAAGCGTTTCGCGATTTCGGCCCCGGTACCATGCTCGGGCCCAACGCCGGTGACGAGACAGACTGGTTTGCTCATTTCAGATCTCCTAAAGCTGGAAGGCCGGCCGCGCGGAGACCTTGGCAAACCAGGCGGTGACGGCGGGATAGGACGTAGTTAGGTCCATTTCCAACGCGTTGGTCATGCGTACGGTAAAAAATCCGGTGATATCGGCTATTGTAAAATCTGGTCCAGCAATGAATTCGTTCTGGGCCATATGCGGCTCCACGCGGGTCAGGAAGACTTCCATCATCTCCTTGCCGCGGGTCACCATTACCGGTAGTTGCGGCAGATCAGTGCGGGTGCCGGGCACAACCCTGCCGGCGAACATCGGCACGTGGTTGCGCACGGCGTGTAACATGGGAATAAAGGCGTCCAGTTCGAAGCGTCGCAGCCACATGTCGATGACGGCTCGTTCCTCGGCTGTGCGCCCGAATAACGGCGGTTCCGGGTGCAGTTCCTCCAGATAGCGGCAGATCGACATAGATTCCGCAATCACCTTACCATCGTCCAGTTCCAGAAATGGGACGCAGTGGAATGGGTTCATCGAGGTAAAGGGTTCGACGAACTGATCGTCGTCGCGCACATTCAACTGTTGAGTTGGGACTTCTAGTCCTTTCTCGGCAAGGAACACCCGGACACGTTGGGCGTTGGGTGCTAGCTCGAAATCGTAAAGCTTCATGGGTGTCTCCTCATTGTCTTAGAGCCGTTCTAGGCCTTTTTATCTTTGGTAAGTCTAGGTTCCGAAAGCATTCTGGTACAAGCGCCGGTAAGTTGCCGACTACCTCATATGCAGCGCCAAGGCTATTTTTGAAATGTCCTGGCGTTCCACCTAAACTTCACGATGGTTGAAATTGTAAGACCAAGACCCCAGGCGTGAACCAAAGGGGGCTTCCTCAATCGATTGGATATGACCTCTCCCAGGGCCAGCGAACTGCGGCATATTTTCCGACCGTGGCTTCGGCGATGTCCCAGGGCACCTTCACTTTAAACCCGATGCAGCAATATACGCCGTTTATGCAAAAGACCTTTTAATTCGACCCCAGTCCTCAATAGCGTCTTCCTGGCCGGGCACGATTTGAATGGTGAATTGATCATAACCGGCGTCTCGTAAATCACCGATGCGGTTCTTTAGCTCGGTTTCCGGTGCCGTAAATGAGGTATCGCGGATCAATTCCGCTGTGACATATTTTTGTTCCTCGGGTTTTACGAACATTAGATGGCCGCGGTGATTTTCCAAATACTTGGCGTCCTTTGGTTCGTAACCCATTGCGTGCTCGACATACCGAGAAATAGCTTCGGCCGCCGCATCGGGTATGCCGCTGGCATTCGGAAGACCACTGATTGCCTCGTCCGCAGCTCGATGCAATATGACGGCTGCCCTGGGCCCCGCCTGCGCCATCGCGCGGGGAGAATCGAACGGCTCCCCATCCTTCAGCACGCAGCCGAGAGCAAATTCAGTGGCTGTAAGTTCAGCCAAATCTTTTCCGGACTCTGCCCAAATTCTGCGCATCTCCTCTAAACTCGCTACAGCTGCTTCAACATCGCCAACAAAGTTGAGCCATGCAGCCCCTAATTTCGCGACTAGGGTGCGTGACTTGGGTCCATACGCTGAAATATGCAGTGAAATGGGGTCCTTTATATTGATTAGACCCAGTTCAGGATTCAGAAACTTAATCTTCTTCTTCCGTCCCTCGAACTCCGCTTCAAGTAGTTCGCCAGCTAGCAGGTCGTAAACGATGCGAATATATTCCTCCATGTCAGCCAGCTTCATGGCACCTAGGCCCATCGCTCGACGGCCGGTAAAGCCGGTCCCGACACCGAAATCAATCCGCCCAGGTGCCAGTTGGTTCAAAGTGGCTAGGGCGTTAGCGGTGACTGGCGCGATCCGATTTGAGGGGATGAGGACCCCTGTGCCTAAACGAATGCGCTTGGTTTTCACAGCTGCTGCGCCCATGGCGACAAAACAATCGGCGCTCAACATCTGCGTGTCATAGAACCAGGCGTTGGAAAAACCAATTTCTTCCGCTCGTTGAACCAACTTCCAGGCGTCAGCTGCGGTTGCCATGGCGATGCCAAATTTCATTTTTTTCCCCTTCGCTCGGAAACCCTATTTCATATTTGTCCCTCTTGCTACATTGACACCGCGCCCACACAATTGTTCGACTGCTGAAGAAAGTATTCTCAGTTGTGATAGCCGCCAAATTGGGCGTAGGGGGCGAGATGGGATTGTTGGCCTGTTAAAGAGCATGAATTGTGGGTAGTGACTGCCAGTGGCACCAAATTTTAAAGATTAAAATAGAATGGCATATGAAATAGAAAATATCGGTACGGCGCCGACTTTGGCAAATTCTGTGCCTGTCATCGACATGGCGGCATATTTGAAAAATGGTGAGACTAAAGGGTTAATTAAAGAAGTTCGGACGGCCTGCGAGGAAATGGCATTTTTCTACGTAGAAAATCATGGCATTTCGCCATCAATAATTTCTGACGCTATGGACGCATCGCGGAGGTTTTTTGAACAACCCCTCGATGTCCGAATGAGAGTCGAAAAGGATCAATTCCATAGAGGGTATTTACCTTTAGGTACAACACAGTTTCCGGGGCGTGGCCCTGATCTAAAGGATAGTTTTGATGTAGGAGTGGAACTGCCGCTTAACGACCCTGACGTTGTAGCTGAGTTGCCATTGCATGGTCCTAATCAGTGGCCGGAGTTAGAAAATTTTCGAAAACCGATTGCGACATATTTTTCGGCAGTACACGAATTTGGATTGAGGGTTCTGGAAATCTTGGCGCTTAGCTTGAGGCTGGATTCTAGTTTTTTTGTGCGTCACTACACCAAACCAACAATCTTGATGCGATTGATGCACTATCCTCCACAGGAATCCGCGTTGGATAAGGACTCTATTGGAGCCACGCCGCACACCGATTTTGGAGTGGCAACAGTTTTATATCAGGATCCTTCGGGAGGGCTTGAGTTAAAGGTTTCGGATGGGGAATGGGTATCAGCTCCCTTCATTCCAGAAACCTTTGTTGTAAACCTCGGGCAGTTAATGGCCCGTTGGACAAATGATGTCTACCGCGCGACGCCGCATCGGGTTGTTAATCGACGTTCTCAAGACAGATATTCCATACCCTTTTTCTTCAATCCTAACCATCGAGCGCGTGTTGAATGTATTTCAACCTGCCAGAGTTCTGAGAGGCCTGCAAAGTACCCCACGGTAATTGCCGGAGAATATATTGCGCGTTTGGTTCAGACAAACCAAGATTATCAACCATCAAAAAGTTAAATGGTATGCGGTTATTAAAAATACGTTTTAATACTGTAGGTTGCGAACAATTTCTTCTAAATTAAATGAATATTAAAAATAGAATTAATTGCTGATCCTAATGCCGGTTGTCTCGGTTAGTTCTAGTTAATCCTTCCCATTTTGCCAACACTGTGACCACCCTTTTGTCATTCTCCATAATGCCAATGCGGATGTGCTAGCGGCCCATAAGCGAACGATTAGTAAAAGGTTTTGGCTTTCATATGCTGCTCGCATTAGTGCGTGATAAGTCGGCACGGAATTAGCAATGGCGATATAAGGTAGAGCTGCGACCGGGCTATATGTGGCCATAGGTAGAGAATTCATGATCCAATATTCAGCCACTTATCCACTGCTGCAACACCTGCTGATTTGACCTCTTGTGGTGCACCGCTGTGCAAGAATGAATTACGTGCCAGTGTCGCGATGAGTTCATCACTTAATCCCATCTGATTACGGCAGAGTTCGTATTCATCAAGAAGGTTGGGACCAAATAGTAGTGGGTCATCACTTCCGATACTGCAGGGTACGCCCGCTCGGAGTATCTCAGGAAGTGGATGCGTTTCAATTGTCGGAAATACGCTCAATTGAATATTCGAAGACGGGCAGACATCGAGACAGACGCCTTCCCGTGCTAACTGCGCTAAAAGCTCCTTATCTTTGAAAGCGAGCACGCCATGCTGAACTCTATTCGCGCCTAAACAATTTACTGCACTAGCTACTGACGCCGCACCCTGGCCAGGGAAGGGTGCAATTTCGCCGGCATGAGGTGTGGAAAGGAGGCCGGTATTCGCCAACCCTAACTGGAAAACCTGTTCAAAGAGCTCTGGCGGATTACCTTCTTCGTTACCATGCAAACCAAAGGCGACGATTCCGGGATGCTTGCCGTCAAAACATTCCATCCCACTCTGGATCAAGTGCTCCTTGGAATGTGCTAATTCCGCTGTAACTTGTGCACGAACTAGGCCCTGTTCGGGTGGCCTGGTGCGGTCAACGGCGGATATGTACCCGATCCCAACCCCAGTAGCCTGGCTTGCCTTTTCCGCCGCTGAAAGAGCAAATTGCCACCCCTCTCTCTGTGTATCAAATAGTCGATATGGATTGTCCTCACGTAATGTACTGTAGCGCTCAGCATCGAACGCTGGCTCTATCCAAAACACACCCTGATGAGCAGCGTCCTCTGCCACTTCGAAAATCACCCGAGAAAGATCATCCCTGGTACGAATACAATCGCAGGCAGCCCTGTAAACTTCGTTAAAGCCTATGAAATTGGCAAACCGCTTGCCACGAGTATCCACGGGTCGTTGGATCCCATACTTGTGGCATAGTTCTGCCAATGTTGTAGGCCGCATTGCGCCTTCGAGATGGATATGTAGATGTGCCTTGGGCAGGTATTGTATATTTGGGCTAGAGGTCATGGCAATCCAATCCCGATAATACCTAATGTGAAAAACAAAGCTCCAACGTCAACAGCCGTAAATCAGATTTTGCTGAAGCCATATTGAATGAGAATTAATGAGACTGGATCTTATATGAAATACCAGCAGGACAATAAACGTTGCTATTACTCCAACCAATGTCCCGGCAAAATGAATCAATTCCAGGCAGACGGCCATAGAATATTCGACTAACCAGTGCACCGCAACGACGGAAAGAAAATGATAGGTGATTTGCGCATTGCCATAATCGGTGGCGGCATTGGCGGCCTTACCGCCGCCGCAGCGCTTAGTCGATTTGGCGCGTCGGTGAATGTCTTTGAGCAAGCGGATAAATTCTCGCGGATTGGCGCAGGCATTCAATTGTCTCCCAATGCCATGAAGGTATTGTATGGCCTTGGATTGGAAAAGCAGGTCCGCAATGTGGCTTTTCAGCCCAGAACTTGGAACAACAGGACGTGGGATAGCGGCGAGGTAAAGTTCGAGTTGACGCTGGGCTCATCAGCCATTGAAAAGTATGGTGCGCCTTATTTGCAGATGCACCGAGGAGATCTGCATTCGGCCCTACTATCGGTGGTACCGGCGGATATTATTTCGATGAACAAACAATTGGTCGATGTGGTGCCGCGCGCCGTTGGATTTCAGTTGAAGTTCACCGACGGTACCGATTTTGAAGCCGATCTGGTGGTTGGCGCTGACGGTATCCATTCGCGTGTAAGAGAGATCATAATTGATACCGAACCGCCCACGGCTACTGGCCGTGTGGCGTATCGTGCCACTTTTCCGGTGTCGCGACTTCGATTTCTGGTGGGTGAATGTACCAAGTGGTGGGGTGATGACCGACATATCGTAATTTACTATGTTACGGTCCGGAAGGATGAAGTGTATTTTGTTACTAGCCTGCCAGATGAAGATTGGGCCCATGAGTCTTATTCGGCAACGGGTGATATGAATTTGGTCAGGGAGGCCTTTGCCGATTTTCACGATGACGTCAATGAGGTACTTCGGGCATGCCCGGTCGTATTGCGCTGGGCTATCCTTGAACGTGAACCGTTGCACAATTGGTCTCGTGGCAACATTGTCTTGATGGGGGATGCAGCCCATCCGATGACGCCATACATGGCACAAGGAGCTGCCATGGCGATGGAGGATGGTGTCATATTGGCGCGGGCGTTCCAAAGTGATATTGACATAAATGCTGCACTGACGGTATTCGAACGAACACGAAAGGCTCGTACCGCCCAGGTCCAAGCCATCTCACATGCAAACACATGGATGAAAGAGGAAACAGATCCAGCCTGGTGTTATGGTTATGACCCGTGGATAGAGCCCCTCGTCCCCTAGAGGGAATAGCCCTACCTGGGGTGGTCCAGCATTGCCCCACTAAATTATTGAATTGTTACCACCACGAATTAAGATTGCAGCAATGAATGCGAGCCTGCATCACGCCCATATTTTTGCGAGTGATATAACAGCCACTGTGACGTGGTGGCAGACAATGTTAGGTGCTGAAGTGGTATTCGATGGCGATTTTGGTGGCGCGCGAAATGTCTTTTTGCGCGTTGGCGAAGGTCGGCTACACATTTATGACCAATGGCAAAATGGACTGGAACGAGGGCCAGTACACCACCTTGGTGTCCACTGTGATGATTTGCTGAATTTAGTATCGACGATGAAAGCGAAAGGCGTAGTTTTTCGCAGTGATGTGAGAGAATTTGAAAATTGGCGGTATATTATGTGTGCCGCTCCAGATAATCTCCTTCTGGAATTGTTTCAGGTAGACGCTGACCTAATGCCGCCAGAACTAGCAGCCTTTCTAGCAGGTAGAGAAAATAACGCTGTCTAAGCAGGTACATGTCTTTCAATCGTCATCACTAATACAAATATTCCGCCCGTGTTGGGGAGGGCCTTGCTAATCGGATTTACCCTGCTTTTTTGCGGCGATAATTGATTAAACCAAATATTCGTAAAACTAATTCTCGGATGTTCGAACTTGCAGCTTTTATTGTCTAAGTTTCCAGGAAAAACGTTAGACACATGCGCGAAACCTTATTCCGGTAATTGCTTTTTAAACAGGAATTGGGATCGAAATTGACTTTATAAAATCCAATTTCTTCGACGTCTAAATCGACTTCGCCGCCGACCTTTGAGTAAGGCGAGAACTACTGACATAAGCATTGTCACGATGATACAAATATCAAATATTGCGAATTCGGGGCCGTCCTCAATTATGCAGCCGCCGTCGAGCCAGCACGCATGGAAATCGGCCCACTCTATAAACCAACGTCGGATATCCATTGTTGTTGCCACCTCAACTGATGAGGTTAAGTAATAAGATAAGTCTATCGCTCATCTAATCCGGAATGCCACTCGATAGAAATTTAGTCGAGGTGGTGTCTCTGGAGGCATTGGTGTCAGTGGCACTATCGGTTGCTTTACTACGTCCTGATTTTGGGCGGCCGCGCTACGATTCCTGCTGTCGCTCCACAGAATGCCAATATAGAAAAAAACGTGAGGGATAAATCATACGTTCCGGTAAGGTCCCGCAAAACGCCAGATATAAGTGGCCCCGACGCTTGTGCGAGTACTTGCATAGTTAGCGCTACGCCGCGGATACTGCCGAAATTTTTACGACCAAAATAATTTGCCCAGGCCAGCGGCAAGGTAGTCAGAAGGCCGCCGATACCAAGTCCAAATACTGCAGAAGCTACGTAAGCATCAATGGGAGACGCAATATCCAACATCATCAATGCACTGGTTCCCAAGGCTACGCCAGTGGCGGCTAATACTATATGGAGTGGGAATTTACTCGGCCAAAAACCGAGGCTAAATCCGACAATGGCGGATACACAGGAGAAAGTGCTTACGACGGTGGCGGCAACGGTCGGGTCTATGCCGCACTCGATCAAGTGTGGCGCTTGGTGTAGGCTGACCCCAGCCTGCACCGGGTATACCAGGATGGTGAATATGGATAGTAACCAAAAGGCAGGTGTAGAAATTGCCTGCTTGCGGTTAAATGTTGGTTCGGTGGCCTGTTGCGGTTCTTGTTTAGAAATATTTGGATCATGTGGTCCTGAAAAATCGCCGTCTGGCTGTAAGCCTACATCCTCCGGACGCCTTATCATGAAGAACCAAACTGGTAAGAAGCCGACCAGTAATACTGTCAGTCCAATGGCCAACCAACCACCGCGCCAGTTGGAATATATTATAGCAATCTGGGCGATAATCGGCATCGCCACCAATCCTGCCATCTGTGCTAAATTGACCACGGCTGTTGCAAAGCCACGACGTCGAATAAACCAGTTATTTACAGCTCCATAAATTCCTAAGTCATAGGGTCCAGCAAAATTCATGCGAGCAAGGCAGAACAAAAAATAAAAAATAACAATTGATTCTGTAAGCGGCAAAAGCATGGTGGTAGCCGCAGTAGATAATACTGCGAAACAAAGCACTGCTCGTGCACCTGCACGGTCGAGATAGGTTCCTATTGCAGGTGATAAAAGGGCTGCCAGTACGCCGCCCAAAGAAACTGCTCCAGATATTGCGGTCCGAGACCAACCAAATTCTGTCGTCATTGGCGTGACGAATACTGATAATGTCGCGACGGCGGGTCCTTGTCTCGAAAACCCAGCAAAGCAAACACTTATTAGGACAACCCAACCGTAAAAAAACGGCACGCGATCGATCAACGTTCGGGATACTCGTGGTTGGGACATTTTCTAAGTTAACAATTAGCAAGCATGCTTGGTATGTCTGATTAATCTATTTCGGAAATGGCGACCGAGAATTTCTATCCTTGATTGAAAAGCTAATTTAGGCAGAAAAAAATCTTTGTTTGCGGATTAGAAAAATTTTGGCGTCGAGAAGATTGTCCCAATCTCGCTCACGAAGTTTGAAAGCAGGTTAAATACACTGACGTATCACGACCTGTGACTACATCAAACTTTTTGCAATTTGTTCCAATTGCGATGCCATTTCATTTTCGGTTTCCACAAATTCAGGCCGGACCACAACCCGGTCCGCGCCCGCTTCAAACAGGGCTTTGAACAGTTCTGGGTCAGGTTCCTGGCCGTACACGGTAATGGTAATAGAATTCGGGTCGCGACCGGCCTCCCTAGCCATTGTATCGAGTTGCTTTCGGGAAGCCTTTAAGTCGGAGGGTGTCACTCTGTTAGGCAGCCATCCGTCGGCATGATCCACCACACGTCGTAGGACATTCTTTGCGGCGCCACCGATAAGGATTGGCGGATAAGGCTTCTGAGCCGGTTTTGGGTATGAGCGGACAGGCGGGAAATTGAAATACTTACCTTGATGTTCAGGTTCGTCTTCTTGCCAAAGCTTCTTCATGACATCCAGGGCTTCTCGGGTTTGTGTCCACCGATGTGGAAAGTCACCTCCCATGAGTTCGGTTTCTTCTCTTAACCATCCGGTACCAATACCGAATATGAAACGGCCTCCACTATAATGGTCCAGTGCGGCAACTTCCTTAGCTAGTAACAAGGGATTTCTCTCCGGCACCAGAGTGATACCTGTGCCTAACTTAATGTTCTTTGTTACGGCTGACGCTCGGGCGAGAGCTATATAGGGATCGGTAAAATGGGAATAAGTCCAGGGAATTTCTCCGCCGGTCGAAGGGAAGGGGCTATCGGAGTGAACCGGAACCGCCGGGTGTTCGGCATACCAAATAGAATCGAAACCCAAATCTTCGGCTTTTTTAGCCATAAACGCAGGGTCAATATTGTAAGCAGGTAAAGGAACGGCCGTACCAATTTTCATCTCGAGCCTATCAGCTTAATTTGAAGAAATAATTTGCAACAAAAAGTATGACACAGAAACGATGTTTTTCTAATGGCCACAATTCAAGCACCAATAAATTTTAAATGGAGGTCGGCATATCAGAGTTCGGCAAATAGATGGGAGTAGAAGGGTTTACTAATGCTTCATATTGAGGCGCAAACTTTTGATTTTTGGCGTGATAATTTCCGCGGCGGCAGTGGCCAATTTCAGACTATCAGTCGTGTACGCCTTTGGGTCACGTGCCGCTAAAACGAGTGCGGCAATTATTTTGTCATTTGCTGTGACCGGTACAGAAAGCATTGATCGTATCCCTGACTTAAGCACTGGGCCGAAATTAGGAAAATGTTTGAGCCATTCGTCGGTTTTGGAAGTACCGAAATAATAGCCTCCATCAGATCTAATGCTTGCCTCAACCACTGTGTTCTTTAGTGTTCGACGGTGACCTCGTTCTCTGCCATCAACATTATGTCCGAAGACATAAACGTCACTAAACTGGTAATGGTCGAGATCTATTAACCCAATATTGAGACGATCGAAGTGAATGTGACTAGAAAGGACAGCGACTAAGCTGTCACCAAGCGTATCAAAAGTAGTAGCTTTTGCAGTCGCTAATTCAATATTTTGAAGGATATCCTTCATAAAAATACCACATAGCGTAAACACCCGGATATTGCGTGCTTTTGGGATGGGCTTATCTGAGGCTGACTATAGTTTGCATTGGCATTTGAGCCATATTTGCATGCCAATGGTTCCAATTTAATGCTCAAGCAAGCACTTAATTCAACAAACAATCCTCAGGCAGAACCGATAGTGGAGAAAAATCCCTATGAGCGATGTATTCTGGCCGTTTGAAGCGGCGGATTGCATTGTCGGTGCGGTTATAGCTTACGTAGACAATCAGCCGATCCCAAGGTGACATATTTGGAGGAGAGCCGTGTACCAAAGCCCCATGAAAGAAAAATCCTGATCCCGGGGGGCCTTTTGGAGCCACTATGCCACCCTTTTCAACCATTTTGGCAACTGTCTTCTGATCCAGAGTCCAGAGAGGATATGAAGTCGTTTCCACGTCATGACCCGCTTCCAATACGCCGGCTTTATGACTTTTCGGGACAATATATAGAGGGCCGTTGAACTCATTCACTTCGTCTAAAAACACAGCTAAATTCATCGCGCGCGGCTCGGGCATATCATCATCTCTGTGCCAAACGCCGTAGTCTTGGTGCCATTGCCAGACTTCGCCATCGAAGGCGGCTTTCCCATTCAATTTGAATTGATGGACGTAAACGGAGCCGCCCAGCATTTGTTGAGCTGGTTCAAGGATGCGGGGATGGCTTACAAATCGGCGGTAAACGTCATTATAGGTGTGAGTGGCAAAGGCTGTCCGCACGGCTCCGCCAGATTTTTCACGTACCACCTCCGGCCGCTGCTGTGAAAATATTTCAGGAATTTCAACCTTCAGGATTTCTACTTCTTCAGCTGTGAACAAGTTTGGCACGAAAATGAAACCGTCTTCCTCGAATTGTCGCATTTGAGTGTCTTTGAGCATCATTTCCCTCTTTTCTTCTTCGGCTTATCTCCAATTCTAACAAGGGCTGAAAATCTACTTTTCACCTATAAAACGAATGCTATTACCGCATTATCGGGCAATGGCTAACAATTTAATCGGGTGCGTCGCATGGCTCCGTGCCCATGTCTGCCGGTATGGAGATTTCAACCAGTTCGAATTTATCGGAAGTTGCTATTTCGTTATGGGGCGTATCGCCAGGTATGTATAGAGAGTCGCCAGCGGAAATCCGTTCTACTCGTCCGCCGGAAAATTCCAGCTCAACCCATCCGTTCAGTATGTATACAAATTGGCCTTCGCAAAGATGCACGTGCCAACCTGTGGGCGCCGAAAGGCCTTGTGAGGCGGATGTTACCTGAGCCCGAATTTTACCGCC
>CAZDQC010000017.1:32035-44240 GCA_964507245.1 uncultured Rhodospirillaceae bacterium | reverse complement strand
TGCTATCACCTCTAGGGTCTCTTCCAAAATTCGCTCTTGCATTTCCTTGGCAGCGACATCGCCGCCAACCTCACCGGAACGCAGGCCGGTTATGGCGCTGATCGGATTGACGGAACAATTCAACATGAACTTTGTCCAGATCACCGATTGGATACTGTCGGCGATATGTGGGTCAAATTTTGCCTTCGTCAACATATCCTTCAACATATCTACCCTGGCGCTGCCGCCGCCAGATAATTCGCCTATCCAGGTTTTGTTGGCGTTGGTGTGGGTGGCTTGTCCCGGTTTTGGTGAGGCGGCGCTATGATAGCTAATACCGCCAACTACTCGATCTTCGCCCAGGATCTCGCATAATGTTTCAACATTGCCTACCCCATTTTGGAATGTGACCGCCCAACCGCTGGGTTTCAATACTGCCTTAGCATGTTCTCCCGCGGCGGCGGTGTTGTTCGTGTCCGTGTGGATGAAGGCGATGTCGGCCGCGTCCAATCCATTGGCGCTGTTTGCCGCTAGGGCCTTAATGCGGTGTTCGCCGTCAATGCCGTCGAAGAGATATGTGCCGGCGTTCAAGGCGTCTACTGCCTGCTGCCGCGCTTCAATGAATTGCACATCCTTACCGGACAACAACAGTCGACAACCATACAAACCGCCCATAGCGCCAGCACCGATCACGCAAATTTTCATGGTTTATTCTCCTTTTGCCTTATGCTTTTGTCTTGGTTTAGGAAGACGCTCTGCGGACGGCAGATTTAACCAAAATAATAACAACTTATCCCTGAAACAGAAGACTAACGGCAATCGACAAAGGAGGCGAGCAGGCATGGCATATGCGAGACCGCAGTACTTAGTGGAGACAGACTGGTTAGCAGTACATTTGGAGGACCCGGATCTCCGAATATACGATTGCACGATGCACTTGATCCCCCACCCTGAAAATGTTTTTACGGTGGAAAACGGCCGTGCCGATTTCGAGACTGGCCATATCCCCGGCGCTGATTACCTAGATCTGCAGGCGGATTTATCGGACCCTACGGGTGCATTTCGATTTACCACACCCGACGAAGACAGTTTTGCGAAGGTTCTCGGGCTCAAGGGGTTGGGCGACGATTGCCGGGTGGTACTCTATTCCACAGCTGCAATGTCATGGGCGACCCGGGTTTGGTGGATGTTATACGCATTCGGATTTGATAATGCCGCGGTTTTGAACGGTGGTTGGCAGAAATGGCGGGCCGAGGCACGTCCCGTATCCACTGAACCATGTGATTACGCGGCTACTAATCTGACGGCGCAGCAGCAGCCGGACATGATCGTAGGCAAAGACGCCGTATTGACCGCTCTGGCAGCTGAAGATGCCGTAGTGGTCAATGCCCTGACTCGTCCACAACACGAGGGTACATCGGACGTCCATTATGGCCGGCCAGGTGGTATTGGAGGAAGTATCTGTTTGCCCGCTCTGGATTTATTGGCCGAAGATAATACCTTCCTGGACGCGGATGCTCTGCGTATGAAATTTGCTGATGCCGGCATTGGCTTGGATAAGAGGATCGTGACCTATTGCGGTGGCGGCATCGCAGCGACTGTGGATTCTTTTGCTCTGGCACTTTTGGGCCACGATCATGTTGGCGTATATGACAATTCACTATCGGAATGGGCTAAGGATCCTAGTTTGCCTATGGAAACCTCATCATGACTGAATTGAAGACGGACCAGTACAATTTACATTTTGAAGTCATAAATCTAACACCACCCTGGATTGAAGCCCCGGAAACGATCCTGTTCCATCACGGCGTCGGTGCCAACTGGCGGTGCTGGCTGGGATGGGCGGCCCAATTGCAGGATCGCTACCGTTTGTTGGCCTTCGATATGCCAGGACACGGGCAGTCCCATCCTGGCGACCCTAACATTACCATCGCGGACCTGGTCGTCAGTCTCATCGCGCTTGCGGATGCAATGGATTGCGAAAAATTTCACCTGGTAGGCGAATCAATCGGCGGAACTGTGGCCCTGCAGGCGGCGTTGGATCACCCAGACCGTTTATCCAGTCTCACGATCAGTAATGGCTCCCATATCGGAGGTTCCATTGAGAATGTCCAGAATTGGGATGCGGTCATAAACGGTCAGGGTATGGATGCTTGGTCGGATCAGATGATGGCAGGCCGCTTTTTTGACGACATTTTGCAGCCTGCGGTTTGGGACTGGTACCGAAATCAGCAGGCTAGCGCCGACAGCGGTACGGTCCTTGCCTTGTTACGAACTCTTGTTGGCACTGATCTCAGCAATCGGCTGGCGGAAATTTCGGCTCCTGTCCTGTTGATGCATCCAGATTCATCGCCGTTTGTTCCCGTCCCGGTGATGGCAGACCTTTACGAGCGAATACCCAACGCGCGCCTAAAAATTATTCCGGGGGCGAAACACGGCCTGCCGTTTTCCCATGCTGACGAATGCAGCCGTACACTGCGGCAATTCTTGGATGAAATCTAACTGCTGGTTTCGGCCCATTTTTTATACATCGCAAGGAGGGCAACGATATCCTGGCCTCGGAACCCTTCGGCCAAGGCTAGTGCGTACATTTCACGCACTATTGAGGCCGTCGGAGTTGGCAGGTTGTTGGCGCGACCAAGGTCAATTCCAAGGGAAAGGTCTTTTTCACCTAACTCCATCTTGAAGCCAGGGGAAAAATCGTCTTGCAAGGCATTAGGAAAGCGTTTGGTGAAATGGTGGGAACGGCCCCCGCTAACAGAGATTACGTCAAATAGTTTCTGTGGCTTCACCCCGGCAGCGACGCCAAGAGAAAAGGCTTCTGCCGCTACCAGCACATTGCCCATGGACATCATGTTGTTGACGATCTTGACAACCTTGGCCGTTCCCACTGGGCCCGTGTGTTTCCAGGTCTGACCGAGCAGGTTAAATAGTGGTTCGCCGCGTTGAACCGCATCATCCTCGCCGCCAACCAAAAGAACTAGCTTGCCAGTGCCTGCTTCATTCGGGCTGCCGCTGACCGGACAATCTAGCACTGCATGTCCGTTCTCTGCCGCCGCCGCCGCTACAGTCTTCATGGTCGTTGGATCGATCGTGCTTAATTCGATGATCAAGCTACCTGGCTCCGCCAATGCGGCTATACCGTTTGCACCCAGCCAGGCGCTTTCGACGGCCTTTGGGTCGGGAAGGGAGGTGAGTACAATGGACCGTCCTGATAGGGTTTCAGCAAGACTGTCGCCCATCTTGACGCCGCGTTCAGCAAGGTTTTTCCGCACCCTTGCGGCAATATCATACCCCATGACGTCGAACTGGGCTTCGCCCAATCGGCTGCCCATAGCAGAGCCCATTTGTCCCATGCCGATAACGGCGATCTTTTTGCTCATAACCCAGTCCTCACAATCTTAGCTGTCCAGCCGATAGACCCGTGCGGCTGTGTCATGGAACAGTGCAGTCTTTTCGCTTTTGGAGCATCCCGAAGCGATGCGCTTGAAGGTGTTCCAAAGAACGTTGTAGCTGCAGGTGCGTTTATCCACAGGGAAGTTAGATTCAAACATGCAACGATCAGGGCCAAAGACTTCGATGCAATGGTCATAGTAGGCCCGCGTAGCCGTTGCCAATTCCTCGCTGCTGGGCGGCTTATCTCCCATGTCCCAATCGAAACCGTTGACCTTCATATTGATGCCACCCAGCTTAGCTACCACGTTCTGGCATTTCGCAAGGTTGCTGATGTCAAGGCGCCATTGGGTGAATATTTCCTCCCGTTTTCTCGCGTAGGGTCCGATACCGAGGGGCCCGCCGAAATGGTTCAGGATTATGGTGGTGTCCGGGAAGGCCTGGGCTAGGTCGGTCACGTCGCGAATTTGTGGATGATAGCACCAGGCCTCGAAGCTCATATTCAAGGGTGCCAATTGGGCAATGCCTTCCCTGAATTTGGCGTCCGCCAACATGTGTTGGGTGGGTTTGGTATGGGAATTGCGGATGTCGTCACTGGCATCCCATGATGCGGCGTGACGGATGCCCCGGAATCGCCCGGCGCCTGCTGAAATATGAGCCTCCAGGACCTCCCGAGCGCCTGATCCCAGGTTCATGTCCGTCAGGCCTACGATGCCGGCGGCAATTCGGCAGGGGCCATAGCGTCCTGAGGCACTCATTGCCGCGATACCGTTGACGAACTCCGTCTCACCTACGGGCCGTAGATGCGCCGGGCCGTCGGCTCTGTACATGGACATGCATTCGATAAAGACAGTGGAGATCACATTGTGGCCGCTGTTGACTTCGGCCAAAATTTCATCAAACAAATAACGGCTCTCAACTTGTTCCGACCTGAACTTGGCGCTGGGGTCAAACCCCGCATCCCATAAATGATGATGGGGATCGCAGATCTTCAAATCTGGTTCTAGCGTCTCTTCTGTCGTCAGCGAAAGCCAGTCATCAGTAAATGCCATGGAGACTTCCTTTTCTTGTTGTGGGGCACCAGTATGACACATACTGGTGCAAAATTATGATTAGGGGAGAGGCGGCCGTGATCGAGCAGATCTTGGATATACTTACTGGGGATGGCGATATGGAAACGTTCATTTGCTATCCGGAACGAGGTGGGCCTTATAGGGCAATTTTTCTGCTGATGGATGCGCCGGGAATTCGCGAAGAATTGCGTGACATGGCTCGGCGGCTCGCAACGGTAGGTTATTACGTTCTTCTTCCCAACCTCTATTACAGGGCCGGCCGCGACACTATGTACGGTCCAGATGTACTGGAGGAGGGGAGCGCCGATCATATCGCCATGCGAGCTATCCGAACCAAAATGACCATACCACCTGTGATGGAAGACGTAGGCAGTATGATCAATTATGTGGATAGCCAGGACATGGCCAAACCGGGGGCAATCGGTGTGCACGGCTACTGCATGAGCGGGCCTTATGCACTTGCTGCCGCTGCTCGTCACCCGGGCCGGGTCAAAGCCGCCGCCTCGTTTTTTGGCACGTGGTTGATCAATGATGCAGAGGAAAGCCCCCACTTGACCTTCGGGCAGGTAGAGGGCGAGGTCTATATCGGTTGTGCTGAACACGATGATCTAGCGCCCCTGGATATGGTTGCGGAATTGCAACGCCTATTTGTCGATGCCGGTTCGCCGGGTGAAATCGAGATTTATCCCGGTGTACACCATGGCTTCGCTTTTCCCGGCCGCAAAATTTATGACAAACTGGCGGCTGAACGCCACTGGGAACGATTGTTTGCGCTCTACACCAAACTCTAGGAGATCCGTGGCCCAAATTTGAACTAAGGGTAGTCAAATTATGCGGTTTGCTGTCGAGAAATTCCCTATTTTTGGGTACGGTCCTGCTAAAGGCTTCGGTCAGTTTTGCAGCTTATTCCAATTAAACATTGAGATTTGTGTTCAATTTCAAGAGGTGAAGTATAAGAAAGATTTTCGCGATGCCGTATAAAAAATTTCTCGTCATTTTCTCTTTGTTTAGTTTTCTTTTAACAATCGCTATTAGCTCCGGATATGCGGTTACGCTGGCTGATTATGAATTAGCGATGTCCCAAAATCAAAAATCCCTCATCAAAGGAATTTCTCAAGGTGATGGAAAGGATTTAGATACGCTTCTTTACAAACCTGCCGGTGAAGGCCCGTTTCCGGCATTAGTTGCGCTCCACGGGGCAGGGGGAATTTTCCCCTATCAACTGTGGTGGGCGAAAGAGATATCGAAGTGGGGTTATGTCGTACTATTTGTAGACCATTACTGCTCTCGGGGTCATCTATGTGAACATGCAGCAGATGACGCCAGCAGAGGAGACATTATGCGAAATTGGCAGATGGTCAGCCTCAGACAACGGGCTATTGATGCGGCGGCAGCTCATATCTGGTTGTCAAATAAATCTTTTGTGAAAAAGAATAGTATAGGACTTATAGGTTGGTCTTGGGGGGGTGCATCGGCATTATTTGCTCAAAAAGTCAAAAAAATGAAAGCGATCACAAATGGCGGGTTCAAAGCCACAATCGCATTTTACCCAAACTTGAAACACTTTATCGATCATCCTCAATGGATAAGAAGCGGGCCACTTACCCAGCCAACATTGTTCCTCTATGGCAAATCTGACGCCTTGGAATCTGGTGACTCCTATCAAAAGCTTCTTTCGTCGGGTTATCCAGCCGCTATAAAAGTGGTGGGATACGACGGTGCCTATAAGAAATTTGACGAATTAGGCCCGTACCGAGAAAGACAACATCCGGGAGTTGGAATTTTTTTTAAAGGTTTTCAGAAAAATGCGTTCGATCAATCTGTCATAGAAATCAAGAATTTTCTTAAAGAAAACCTGAAATGATGCGCTGTTTTTATAGCTCATGAATTATGGGGCGTAGATTTTCAGGGGTAATATCTGGATCGGAGAAAATCGAGGCGATGGTCCATGGCCACCATTCATACGCACAGCTGCGAAATATCGCAATCCTGGATTACGGTGCACGGAAGGTGAAAGATTTAGTTGGTAATGGTTCGCCTTTTGTAAGCAATTTTAGCAATTGAATGAAACAAGGTTGCGAAGAAACAGCTAAAAACAGCGGTTTCGTGAGGGATGTTGTTTAGTGTATATGATATGCCAATTCTTATGATATCGGATATGTAGGAGAGGTCCGAAGTGAATGCGGACGGGGCACATACATTTGCCGGGCCGGAGCAAAATTTTGATCTAATCATTGTCGGGGCGGGTTTCGCGGGTATGTACATGCTACACCGAGCCCGGGGTCTAGGCCTGTCGGCACGGGTGTTTGAGACAGGTAGCGGTGTTGGGGGTACTTGGTATTGGAACCGCTATCCTGGTGCTCGCTGCGACGTGGAAAGTATGCAGTATTCCTATCAATTCGATGAGGATTTGCAGCAGGAATGGCAATGGTCTGAGCGTTATTCCCCGCAGCCCGAAATCTTGGAGTACGCCAACCACGTTGCTGATCGTTATGGTCTGCGTGCCGACATTCAGTTCAACACACGGGTTGATTGGGCGCATTTCGACGATGGGGCCGGGCGATGGCGCGTCGGCACCAGCGATAAATTTGAATGGACGGCACAATTTGTTGTCATGGGTACGGGCTGTTTGTCGTCCACCAATAAGCCAGATTTTGCTGGCTTGGATGAGTTTCGCGGAGATACTTTTCATACAGGGCAATGGCCCCATGAAGATGTGAATTTCACAGGTAAACGCGTTGGCATCATCGGCACAGGTTCATCTGCAATACAGTCAATCCCCATTATTGCAGAGCAGGCGTCTCATTTGACGGTCTTTCAACGCACCCCCAATTACATGGTGCCGGCCCACAACCGGCCTCTGGATCGGGATTATGAGGCAGAAGTGAAAGCGGACTATGCTGCATTGCGGGACCGAGCTCGGTTGCGGCCTGGCGGTATAGATATTGAAATTAATTTGGGCTCAGCTCTTGAGGTTAACCATCGAGAGCGGCAGGAGCGCTTCGAGGGAAAATGGGCCTACGGCGGCTTCGGATTTATTGGTTCCTATGGCGACCTGATGCTAAATCAGATGGCAAACGATACTGCGGCAGAATTCGTCCGTAATAAAATCCGTGGGATCGTGGATGACCCAAAAGTCGCTGAGTTATTGTGTCCGGACAATGTATTTGGCTGCAAGCGGCTTTGCGTAGATATTAATTATTGGCGGACCTACAACCGGTCAAATGTGACTTTGGTAGACGTTTCGGACGAACCTATCGAATGTCTGACCCCCAAGGGTCTACGGGCCAGAGGCGCAGAGTTTGAATTCGACGCTATCATCTTTGCTACTGGGTTTGACGCGATGACGGGAGCTCTGTTGCGAATAGACATCCGGGGATTGAAGGGGAAAAAGCTGGTCGACAAATGGGCCGAAGGCCCTAAGACCTATCTGGGTCTGTCCATCGCAGAATTCCCAAACTTGTTCACGGTGACGGGGCCAGGAAGCCCCTCAGTCCTTACAAACATGCTGCCATCGATTGAACAACATGTAGACTGGATTGCGGATTGCATCGCTTATATGCGGCAGAATGGTTTCGAAAGGATTACTTCCGAACCGGCGGCGGAAGCGGGCTGGGTAGAACACGTGCGGGAGACGGCGGGTCTTTCTCTGCGCGCTAACTGTAGCTCCTGGTACGTGGGCGCCAATATTCCCGGCAAGCCTCGGGTATTCATGCCATACATGGGCGGATATCCAGCTTATCTGGAAAAATGCGCCGACGTAGTTGCCAAAGGTTACGACGGTTTCGTGCTTAGCTGAATTAGCCTCTTACGTGCTATGACGAAGAACTCGTCGTTGGTACACACGTCCATTAAGTTCGCCATAGGTTTTGACAGATCAGCAAGATCATCAACGTGCCCCGGCTCGAAGCGGGACCCGGACCGGTAATCGTCGGCCGCGCCCTCAAGAACGTCTGCGACGCGTTCGGGCACAAGTGGAACTGGGATTCAAAGTCTTCTAAGATGATGCCGCTCGACTTCTCGGGGCCCGGCGATTTTTTTAGAGGGAGCCGCACAGCGAGACCGATAGATAGGAGAGACCTTGAACGGTGCAACCATCTTGGAGACCATGCTGAGGCGCGACCGCGTGGTCGTGATGAGTGCCCTTGGGGTGATCGCCGGCCTGGCCTGGGCCTATATCGGCTACCTAGCCTGGGAAATGCAGGAAATGGGCGGCGGCGGTGCGGCGGGCATCGGCCTCGGTGCCGCGATGCCGCGTATCGAGGCGTGGAACCTGGTCGATCTGGTGACGCTGTTCGTCATGTGGTCGGTGATGATGGTGGCCATGATGCTGCCGGCGGTCTCGGGCATGCTGCTTGCCTTCGCCACCATCAATCGGCGCCGCAGTGAGCGCCACGAGCCTGATGTCGCCACCGCCGTGTTTCTGTGCGGTTACCTCCTAGTGTGGGTCGGGTTCAGTGTCTTGGCGACGCTGGTTCAATGGGGACTGCAAAGCGCCGCGCTGCTGTCGCCGATGATGGCCGGCACCAGTCCCATCCTCGGCGGCACGTTGCTCATCGCGGCCGGGATATTCCAATGGACGCCGGTCAAGGATGTTTGCCTCGCCCACTGCCGCTCGCCCATGAGCTTCTTCCTGTCCGATTGGCGCGAGGGCATCGGCGGCGCCGTGCTCATGGGGCTGCACCATGGAGCGTTCTGTGTCGGGTGTTGCTGGGCGCTCATGGGATTGTTGTTCGTGGCCGGGGTGATGAACCTGCTGTGGGTTGCCGCCCTCACCGTCTTCGTGGTCATCGAAAAGCTGGCACCGTGCGGCGACATTGTAGGGCGGATCACCGGCGGCGTCCTTGTCGCCGCTGGAGTGGTGCTTTTGGTTCAGGCCTGAATTGGGGGTGCGGGGGATATGCACTATGGTGGTCGATACCAAAAAACTAGTAGTATAGTTACCCTGTAGATGACGAGGATCGCCGACGCCCATCTGGACTCCGCCGGATGCCGAGGGTAGCATTCAAGCCAAAGGCTCCGGGAGTATCGCGTCATGGCGCAAGAGGAAATAAGCGGCTACCAAAACGTCAGTTACCAGCCTGACGAGATCAAGGACTGGCGCATCATCGGCCAGTGGTGGGACGTCTGCAACTGCGACATCGGGTGTCCGTGCATGTTCGCGGTGACGCCCACCATGGGGTTCTGCGAGGGCGTCCACGGCTGGGTGATCCGCGAGGGATACTTCGGCGACGTAAAGCTGGAAAACCTCGCTGCCGTAACCATCACGCGCTTCGAGGGCCACCCGGTAACCAAGAACCGAGAAATGGGTTTCGTAATCGATGAGCGCGCCGATGCCGAGCAGCGCCGGGCCCTGGAGCTGATTTATTCGGGCAATGCCGGTGGACGCTTCGCTATTTGGGGCGACATGACGATCAGGCCGCTCGGCATCGAGTTCGCCACCATTAACATCTCCTACGCGGATGACGACTGGTTTTTAGAAATTCCCGGCAAGGCGGTGGCCCGGGGCGTCCCTTACAGCGGGCACATGGTTCCCGAGGGCCAGAAATGCCTCATTGTCAACCCGCCGCGCCCTGAGGCAGGGCCCGGCTACGTCACCCTCGGAGAGGGCCGCGAGCTCGATGTCGATGTGCTCGGCATGAAGTTCGCCTGGCCCAACCAATCGGCCAAGCACATGCCATTCGACCTCGTCGGGCCGAGCGATTCCAGGTTCGAGAAGAAGGGTCCGGTCGGCTGACCGGCCCGCTGGGCTAAAATTAGGTGCAGCCAGAGGGCCGGCGGCATCGCCGCCGGCGCTCCGGGCTGCTGGGCGCCGCAGCCCCGTTGACAGTCGAGCGACCTCGGTCCGGTGGCAAGCCTGAGGGGCAACTCAACTTCGTGCACCATTACGGGCCTGACGTACCCGTTTGGCTTGTGTGTGCTGATTCTGGCCTTGTGGCTATGAGCAAAAATTTTAAGGGCCACTGATTATCATCTGCTTTCCCCCCACCGCTCGGTATACCTCGAATAGGGGATTCGTTCGTGGGTGCAGGTCAGTCCTTGGTCCAGAAAGTCCACGATGGCAGAATTCAGATTGGCTCTTTCCTTAAAGCTAATTCGGGTTCATATGATCTGTTCTAAGTTATTTCGATAGGAGATTTTGCTATGGCCCAGCAATTGGCCAGCGTATGCCCTTTGGACTGCCCTGATACCTGTTCGCTAAACGTAACGGTCGAGGATGGACATATTATCAAGGTGCGCGGCTCTGAGGCTAATCCTCTGACGAAAAGCGCTATCTGCTCCAAGGTCTCGCAGCTCTATCCTGAATTTGTCCATGGATCGAACCGATTGACACAGCCCCTACGGCGTATCGGCGTTAAGGGCGAAGGGACTTTTGAACCCATTAGTTGGGAAGAAGCCTTGAGTATAATCCACGACCGCTTTCAGAGCGCAATTGCGCAATATGGGCGGGAAACCATCATACCGCTAAACTATGCTGGTCCTCACGGCATGCTGGCCGGTGGCTCCATGGATCTGCGTTTCTTCCATAATTTGGGCGCTACTGTCCTGTCGCGCCGACCCTTGTGTGGCGGTATCAAGTCGGAGGCCTGGGCCGGTACATTTGGCGGCATTGCCGGTGTTCAAATGACGGACCTTGAAAGTTCCGAGTTGATCGTGGTCTGGGGCAATAACGTCACCTATTCGAATTTGCATCTAGCGCCCGTATTACAGCGCCTGCGGGATCGCGGTGGTAAGGTGGTCGTGGTGGACCCCAAGAGGATCAAAGTCGCCGAGCAGGCGGATCTACACCTGGGTCTGCGTCCCGGAACTGATGTAGTTCTGGCGTTTGCCCTGGCGGCGGAACTTGAACGGTGTGGCGCCTTTGACCGAGATTTTATAGATCGAATGGTGGAAGGTGCAGAGGCTTTTATGGCGCAAGCTCGTCAATTCAGTATTGAGCGGGCAGCCGATATAACTGGCTTAGCCGCCGATCAGATTCAGCAATTGGCAAGCTGGTATCAAGAAGCAGAAGCGGCAACCGTGGCCATCGGCAACGGGCTGGAGAGGAACCGCAACGGTGGGGCTGGCATCAGAGCAATTTTCGCTTTACCTGCCCTCACGGGTAAATTCCACCATCCGGCCGGTGGTTTGGTGGGTGGATCTGGCAACCTGTTCCCGAAAACACTCGGTAAACTGACTCGGCCGGATTTAATCCCCGAGGCGACAAGGACCCTAAATATCATAGATATCGGTCGTCATTTAGCTCAAGACGATATCGAACCGCCATTGCGCGGTATTTTTGTCTACAACCATAATCCCTTGATCGTGCATCCGGATCAAAACACGATGCGGCAGGGTTTGGCGCGAGAGGACGTCTTCACCGTGGTTGCGGATGTGGCCATGACCGATACGGCTGCATACGCGGATGTGGTCCTTCCGGCGGCCAGCCATTTTGAGCATGAGGATATATTCTGTGCATATGGCCAGCAATTTCTGCAGCGTGCTGAGCCGGTGATCGAACCGGTGGGCGAAGCGCTGCCCAACACAGAAATTTTTCGTCGGTTGGCGCGCAGTTTCGGTTTTGATGATCCCATATTCCAGGCCTCGGACAAGGCGTTGATCGACGATGCCATTGACGCAGATGACCCTCGCTTGTCCGGTACGCCTGCCAGCGACCTTCCCACGGGTAAGGCGTTATCAATGGGAACGCCCACGGATCGTATTGGCTTTGAGAGGATCCCGACGACAAAGAGCGGCCGAATTGAGTTGAAATCCGCCTA
>CAZDQC010000017.1:18693-31935 GCA_964507245.1 uncultured Rhodospirillaceae bacterium | reverse complement strand
GACCTGAAGCCGGGACAAACGGTTGTGGAATCGACGAGCGGCAATACGGGCATCGGCCTGGCCATGGTCTGCGCCGCAAAGGGTTATCCACTAGTAGTTACCATGGCGGATAGTTTCTCTGTGGAGCGCCGCCGGTTGATGCGGTTTCTGGGGGCTAGGGTGGTGCTGACCCCGAGGGAACAAGGGAGCTATGGAATGTACCAAAAAGCCAAAGAACTAGTAGCCTCTAACGGTTGGTTCTTGGCACGGCAATTTGAGACACCGGACAACTCAGATATTCACGAGAATACCACGGCCCGGGAGATAATGGCGGATTTCGATGGCCAGCGGTTGGATTATGTGGTCACAGGCTATGGCACTGGCGGTACAGTGACAGGCATTGGCCGGGTGCTGCGAAAGGAACGTCCAGATACCAAAATAGTTCTGTTGGAACCTGCGAATGCCCAACTTGTTGGCAGCGGCATTGACCAGGAGCGCACAGACGAGGGGGGACCTGTAGTTGGTCATTCCGCATGGGAACCCCATCTTATTCAAGGTTGGACGCCGAACTTCATTCCGCTGGTGCTTCAAGAGGCCATTGACAACAACTACTATGACGATGTGATCCCGGTGCTAGGCCCCGTGGGTATCGAATGGGCCAGCAAGCTAGCTGCCAGGGAAGGCATCATGACGGGCGTGTCAGGCGGTTCCACCTTTGCTATCGCCATGCAGATCGCTGAAAAAGCAGAGACAGGGTCAGTCATTCTGGCCATGTTACCGGATACCTCGGAGCGTTATCTCTCCTCACCGCTGTTCGAACCTATTGAGGAGTATATGACCGAGGACGAAATCGGGTTGATGCGGTCGACCCCTGGCTTCCATATGGCGGACTAACCTTGGCCCGAATGCGGAATAAGGTCGTCGTAGTGACTGGTGCGGCTCACGGCCTGGGCCGCGCCACGGCCTTGCGCCTAGCAGCGGAGGGCGCCCAATTGGTGTTGGGCGATTTAGACGAAGAGGCGCTTGCCAATACGGCTGACGATGTTAAGGCTTCAGGCCAAGCCGTCCATACGGTTATTGGTGACATTACAGATGAAACCGTCGCACAGGATCTCATTGGATCTGCTATTTCACGGTTTGGCCAAATCGACGGCTTGGTCAACAATCTGGGCGGTTCGCGTAATGCCAGAATTTGGGAAATGACGGTTGAGGATTGGGATTTCACTTTGCGGCTTAATCTGCGGGGAACATTTTTGTGCACCCGATATGCTGCGCCGCACATGATGGAGCGGCGCCAGGGAAGGATCGTCTGCCTGTCATCCGGCTCTCGTGAAGGCACACCCTGGACAGCGCTTAGTTCTGGTGGCTCGGCCTACTCCGCCTGTAAGGCCGGTGTACATGGGTTTGTTCGCGACGTGGCTATTGAATTGGCAGAAAGCAATATCACCGTTAATGCCGTTGCGCCTGGACCCATTGATACGGACCGTGTGGGACCAGGTCTGCGAAAATTACAGGAGACCATGACCCTGGGACCAATGACTTTGACCCCACTGGGCCGCTTGGGTGAACCAGTAGACGTTGCAAACGCCATCCTGTTTTTGTTGAGTGATGAGGCCGGTTATATCACTGGCCATACCCTAGCTGTGTCCGGCGGGCGATAGAAGAGACGTACGGAGGAAAGCATGACAAGACTTTCGAAGCTCAGCCGTTCCATCGCCGGCAAGATTGCCGTCGTCACGGGTGCGGCTAGCGGCATGGGCCGCGCCACTGCGCATTTGTTTGCTGACGAGGGAGCCCGCGTGGCCGTCACTGACATCAATGGCGAGGGCGTGGAGGCCGTGGTGGCAGAGATCACAGAAGCAGGTCTAAGTGCCAAGGGCTGGACCCTGGACCTAGCTAATCCGGAACGCATAAAAATCGTAATTGCCGCGATCGTGGATCATTTTGGCGGAATTGACATTTTGGTTAACAATGCCGGAATTTCTAAACATACACTGATTGACGATGACGAATACGAAGACATCTGGGATAGGCATCTGGATATACTATTGCGCGCCCACACCCGCACTATTCGTGCTGCACTGCCATATCTGCGCAAAAGCGAAGGCGGACGCATTGTCAATATTGCATCTACGGAGGGACTGGGAGCCACTCCAGAAACAAGTCCCTATACGTCCGCTAAACATGGAGTGATAGGTCTGACGCGCTCCCTTGCGGTGGAACTGGGACGGGAGGGCATAACCGTCAACTGCATTTGCCCTGGCGCCATCCGGACCGGAATGACCCAGCATATCAAGGAAGAGCACAAAGCTATTTTCGCCAAGAGGCGCGTACCCTTGCGCCGTTACGCCGAGCCAGAGGAAGTCGCCCACGGGACCCTAAATTTTGTGCTGCCTGCTTCCAGTTATATGAACGGTGCCGTTCTACCAGTGGATGCAGGCTTGACCATCAAGAATGCCTAGCCGGTGAACGTCGGCATCACCTTCTCGCCAAAGTTGCGCATGGAGGTTAGGTTTTTTTCGTGTTGCATATCGCCAAATCCGGTTTGGCATAAAAGGTGCCTAACGCCAACGTCATGTAGTTCCGCAACCTGCTCCTTGACCCGCCCTGGCGAACCATAAAGGCAGCCCGATTCTAGAGTATAGGGCAGGGCATCGGCGTCGCTGATAGCGGGGTCGGTCCAGGGGTTCAACATGTTCGGGTCAATTTCGAAGTCACTTGGGTTATGGGCCTCGCGCACATGCATCATATGTGCGCGTGTATCGAGGAGCAGTTGACTAAGTTCATCCTCCGCCTGGGCGTTGCTGTCTGCGACGTAGACATTTCGCCACAAGGCTATTTGTGACATTAGTTGGTTCCGTGTTGTCTCGTCATGTCCGCCTTTCTCCAGGCCGGCATGATAGGTTTGCCACCGCTCCTTGATACTTTCAACGCTGAGACGAGCGGTTAGTATGGGCACGCCGAGGCGGCCGCACTCTTCAAATGAACTTGGCGAGATCACGCTGCGCCACAAGGGTGGGCATGGTTGTTGCACCGGCCGGGGACGAAGTTCTGGAATTTCCAAGCAATGAAATTTGCCATTGTATTTTAACGGTGCCTCAGTCCAGGCCCGTTTCAGGATATCGAGAGCCTCATCCATACGTTCCCGGCTGTCGTCGCTGCGCAAGCCGTGCCCAACAAATTCATACTCATTATAAATTGTGCCCTTCCCTACGCCCACATCAATACGACCTTTGGAAAGGTTGTCTAGCAGGGCCAGTTGCGTGGCAAGGCGGATGGGATGGTGAAAGGGCATTTGCAACACTGCGAAACCGATGCGAATTCGTTCTGTTCGCATCGCTAGGGCTGCGGCGAAAACCACCGCGTCATTGTAGACACTCTCGCCGGTGAAATAATGCTCCGTCAGCCAGACATCCGAAAATCCAAGTTTCTCAGCATAGCAGACCTGTTGGATTTGCTGCTCTATTCGTGCGGCGTCCTCATCGCCGGAGGGAGAGAGGGAAAGTGTAAGCCAACCGAACTGCATGTAGATCTCCAGAACCCAGATTTCAAGCTGGAATTATATTGTGAGCCAGCCCCAAGGGGAAGGTGGTGAAATTTTCGGCACCATGCTCGCTATTGATAAGGATGTCATGCTCGCGGTAACCAACGGCTCCCGGTTGTCGATCGGGGATCACAATCAAAGGTCCATGTTTTCTCGCCATAGTGCCATTCGATTAGATTGAATAGCTCCCCCGGCATTTTTTTCAGTCTACAATCGGCTTGCTGCCGACGCGGGAATGTGGTCGTCCGCCGTCGGCAACACCCATGCAGAGAACGATTTCGTCGGGGCGGGGGGCATCAGCGATCATTACTGTCATGGTATCAAAATGGTCAAATGACCAGGCTTGGTCCTTATGGCCTAGGGGTAGGTCCACTGGTGTACCCACAGCAGCTACCTTTGCATTAGAGGGTATCAGAGCTTCGCCACCGCCCACCGCCGCGCGCATAGGTTTGCCCAGTTTGGGATGGATCATGGCGCCGCCATGTTCAAGATCGCCATTAACGCCGACAATAGCGGCTTTGCCGTAGCTAACGGGCAAGCCGCCCAGTTGTGCCACCGCGTCATCCATAAGTCGTTCACCCAGCTGCCCGCCCAAATCAAACAGGGGGGACAGATCGTCGACAAAGCGCCCGGCAAATGGATTTTGAACCACCGCCATAGTGACAATACGGACGATTTGTGGGCATCGTTCGTTTACGCCATCAGTCTCTATGACTTCCCGGATCGTTTGGAATTTTCGTACGGACATGCTGTAGCCTCCCACAATAGACGATGCCACTGGATCAACGGAGTGATCAAGACAAAAGACCTCCCGCCGTCGTGTCCCCTTTAGCCAGAAATAATGTCTGTTGGAATTGTTTGAAACTGGCGTCAGGCAAATCCGATGTGCTGATGACCTAGAGTTAAGCGCTGCCAAATGGTTGGATGTCCCGTATACCTTCCGCTCCATTGTTGGCTGTGACGAAAAAAATACACCGTAACAATCTCAATTTTTGGCAACCCATAAATCAGCCATATTCCAGTTCTGGGCGGTGATCAGACCAACTCTGGCGTGAGTTAGCCCTGGTTACCTTGACTTAAAGGGGCCCAGCCACATAGAATTTTGGCCCGGCGTACAACTGGTATGATGACCAAAAATGATGAAAGCCTACAATCTCGGCGCTCTTTTCGACGCTGAATTGGGCGGTGATAACCTGGGCTTGATAGATTGCCTGAATTGGGAGATGCCGCGCCATTATACTCACAGAGAGATCGATAATGTGGCCAACGCCTGTGCCCGTGGTTTACGTGCCGGCGGGCTTGATAGGGGTGACTCAGTTGCTATAATTTCCGCTAATCGGGCGGAATATTTGTTTGGCTATCTGGCTATCCTGCGTGCCGGCATGATTGCCGTGCCGATCAGCTATAGGTTTCCCAGCGAGCTTGTCGATTATGTTTTGCGTGATAGTGGCGCGAAGCATGTGATGTGTGATAGAGCCCGGCGGCAGCGATTTAGTCTTGATCTGCCAGTAACAGATTTTGACAATGAAGACGACGGCGGGTTTGACGCCTTGCTGGATCATGGGTCATTTGAAGCCGTGCGGCCAGCAGATGATGATATCGCCATGGTATTGTACACTTCCGGCTCTACCGGGCGCCCTAAGGGCGTGCCGCTAACACAAAATGGCCACTTGTGGGCCTTACGCGGGCGCATGACTAAATGGCCTTATAATCATCATCGCCTACTGATAGCAGCGCCGCTTTATCACATGAATGCCCTATGTACCCTGCTGTTCGGGCATGCGGCCTCGACCACGACAGCGTTGTTACCGGAGTTTGACGCGAGAAAATATCTCCAAGCTATTGAGCGTTTCAAATGCACCTGGATTACTTGCGTGCCCACAATGTTGGCCATGTCCTTTATGGAAGAGGATCTATTGAAAAGTCTCGACTTGTCATCGGTCTCCGTTGTTCGGATGGGGTCGGCTCCTGCGTCACCCAAACTGTGGGCCCGTGTGGAACAGGTATTTCCTGGCGCCGATATTTTGAACGGTTATGGCACTACAGAGGCCGGGCCGATGGTTCTGGGTCCTAGACCCGGCAAGTCTGTTCCGCCCATGTCTGCAGGATTCCAAGTCGATGGGGTCGACCTGAAATTAATTGATAAGGCTGGCAATGAAACGGACGAAGGTGTCTTGTGGCAACGCTCACCCGCCAATACGCCAGGTTATCTGAACCTGCCAGAAAAAACCGCCGAGGTGATTACCCCGGACGGCTGGTATAATTCCGGTGACGTGTTTCGGCGGGACGCAGATGGTGCCTACTATTTTGTGGGCCGGGATGACGACATGTTTGTTTGCGGTGGAGAAAATATCTACCCCGGCGAAGTCGAGGCGACCTTGGTCAGCCACCCAGGGGTGGAACAGGCCTGCGTCGTGCCCGTGCCGGACGATATAAAGGGCGAGAAACCTATAGCATTTATGGTGCGGTCCCATGGATCGACGGTGACGGCGGATGAGGTAAAGCAATTCGCCCTGGCCAACGCACCTGCGTTCCAGCATCCTCGCATGGTGATATTTTTGAATGAACTTCCCTTGTCTGGCCCAGGCAAGATTGACCGGAACGGGCTAGAGCAGCAGGGCCGGGAAATTTGGCAAAGTGAGGAAACAAAGTGAAAGCCGCAGTCATTGACGAACATGGTGGACCTGGATCTATTAGGATAGACAACAATTTTCCTGATCCCGAACCGGGGCCCGCGGATGTGATTGTAAGAGTAGGGGCGACTACCTTGAATTATCACGATATCTTCACCCGCAAGGGCATGCCCGGCATTAAGGTCCCCATGCCCTGTATAATGGGCTTGGATTTTTCCGGTGAAATTGTCGACGGTGGCTCGGACATCGCTGACTGGAAGATCGGCCAACGTGTGATGATCGATCCCGTTGACCGGGTCGGACCTGGCGGCCTAATCGGCGAAATGTGGCACGGCGGCCTTGCGGAATACTGCAAAGTGCCTAGCCATCACCTGGTAGCCCTGCCGGATAATGTAACCTACGAACAAGCCGCCTGCCTACCTGTGGCCTATGGCACTGCCTTGCGGATGATGTACACCATTGGGGAAGTGCAGAGGGACGACAAGGTCTTAATTCTTGGGGCTTCGGGGGGCGTTGGAACCTGTGCAGTACAGTTAGCGAAGCGGGTTGGCTGTGAAGTGATTGCTTGTGCTTCCAACCAAAACAAACTGGACCGCTTGGCTGCAATCGGCGCAGACCATCTGATCAACTACGTTGAAGAAGACTTCATGAAGGCGGTTTGGACCAAATTTGGAAAGCCCCATCGTCGTCGATGGGAGGATGGTGTTGACGTTGTAGTGAACTTCACTGGGGGCGATACCTGGGTACCAAGTTTGCGGGTTCTCCATCGGGGCGGCAAGGTTCTCACATGCGGTGCCACGGCTGGCTACGACCCTACTGAGGATCTGCGATTTATTTGGTCCTATGAACTGAAGGTTCTTGGTGCTAACGGCTGGTTGCGTGAGGATCTGACCACACTGATCGAATTTCTAGATGACGGCTCCCTTAAACCCATAATTGACACTACGTTACCGTTGGAGGAGGTCAACGAGGCCTTTCGTTTGCTGGAAGACCGCGTAGTCTTCGGCAAAGTCGTGGTAAAGCCGTAAGGGTATAGTAATGAATGATAAACCGGTACGCCTAACACTCGAGCAAATTCAGGCCAACTTCGATAAATCTCCCTCTATTTCATCCCTCGGTCTGCAGGCATTGTCCTTGGACTATGAAGCAGCGGAAATTACTGTGCGGATGCCCTTGAACCCGAGCTTGGAGCGAGTGGCAGGGACCAAACAGTTTCACGGCGGTCCCATTGCTTCGTTTGTTGATACGGTAGGCGACTATGCTATCGGTATGCTACTTGGCGGAGGAGTCCCCACGATCAACATCAGAATTGACTATTTAAAGCCGGCGGTTGGCGATGCTCTGACTGCCGTAGCCCGTGTCCGGCGAACTGGCCGTACAGTGACCGTTGTTGATATTGACGTCATGAATGAGCAGGATCAATTGGTGGCAATGGGTAGAGGTACTTATGCCACGCTGGTGGGATAGGAGGTAGAAATGGCTGAAATTGCGCAATTGGACCATACGGTAATCAATGTGCAGTTCGATATGGATCGGGCCGAGGGTCTGTTTCGTGATTTGGGCTTTACGCTGACGCCCCGAGGCTATCACTCGCTGGGGTCCATCAACCATCTGATGATGTTCGGGACTGATTACCTGGAGTTAATTGGTCTGCCGCCCGGAATGGAAAACCCGCGCAAGGACATTGCCGAGGCGCCCCTGGGTATAAATGGCCTGGTTTTCAAGGCGACCAATGTGGATGAAACTTTCGCCCATATGAAGGACCTTGGTTTCGATGGTGATCCTCCCAAGGCGTTTACCCGGCCTGTTGAATTGCCTGATGGTGTCAAAGATGCCGCATTCCGCACGGTTGCAGTTCGCGGTGATGTCTTTCCGGGCGGTCGTGTTTATTACTGCGAACACAGGACGCCAGAACTGGTTTGGCGACCTGAGTGGCAATCTCATGGCAACGGGGCCTCGTCCATGCCGGAATTTGTCATCGTTTCCAACGACCATGAACAGGAGGCTAGCGATTTTGGCAGATTGTTGAACTCTAACGTTTCCGGCTCAAGCGGCTGTCTCGCTGTAACTTATCAGGGAGGACAACTCACTCTCATGTCCCCAGCGTCGTATACAGAGCGCTACGGTGCGGCTGCTTCTCCCATGAATGGCCGCAATTCAATATTTGGTGCACTAGTATTCCGCACCGTTAGTCTGGACAAGGCCCGTGCTAGTGGTACCCCCGCTATTGATGAGGTAAACCGGGTGGTCTTTCGGGAAGGAAATTTTGATTCAGTATTAGAATTTATAGGATGACTGATATGCGCCCCAATTCCATGAAGGCCAAGCTTGCCGCCGGCGAATCTGTCTTTGGCACCATGATCTTCGAGTTTCTCAGCCCAGGCCTGCCACGCATCGTAGCAAATTCAGGTGCCGAATTCATTCTCTATGACCTCGAACACAGCGGCTTCTCTATCGAACAGATGAAGACCCAGTTTGCCTTGTGTGCCGCGGTGGGCTTGGCGCCTCTCGCCCGGCCACCGGGAAAGGCCTATCACATTACGGCGCGCATGTTAGATGTAGGCGCATTCGGCCTGTTGTATCAAATGGTGGGCAGTGCCGACGAGGCGCGGGAGTTGGTGAGCTGGACCCGCTATCCTCCAGCCGGTGTACGTGGTGCGATCTTTAGCGGTGCTCATGACGACTATACGAGCGGCGATACGGCGGAAAAGGCTGCTGCCGCGATGGAACGTACTTTGGTCTGCGCCTTGATCGAGACCAAGGTTGGTTTGGACAATGTTGAACAAATTATGGCCGTGGAAGGCATCGACGTAGCTCATCTAGGCCATTTTGATTTGTCCTTATCCTTGGGCATTCCCGGTCAGTTCGACCATCCAGACTTGCAGCGTGGGATAGATAAAATCGTCGAAGCAGCAGAAAAAAATGGCAAGTCCGCTGGCGCAATGATGCCTAATCTGGAATGGGGACTGGACCTAAAGAACCGGGGTTACCGCATGATTTCTTATAGCCAAGACATGGCATTGTTTGGTGAAGCCCTAACGGAGGGTCTTGTTGCTCTCAAAGGAACAAATTGAGAATTATTGCAGTCCGGCCCAGTTTTCCCCACTAACGCTTTCAGCCAATTGAAATGCGGCTCTGATCTTTTTTATAGTATCGTCTGGTAAAGGACCCTTGCCGGCCGCTTCAAGGTTAGTGGCCACGCTACTTGCCTTTGTTGTGCCAACAATGGCGCAATGCAAACCGGGCTGGGACAGTGTGAAACGAAGTGCTATCTCGGGCCAGTCATCGGCGCCAAAACCAAGGTCTTGAGGTGCAAGCCTCATTTTTGCTAAGCGTTGCGCGTAGTTTTCAGCGTAGTTGATGTACATGCCTTCTTGGTTTGTTGCTCCTTTCCATGCGGCGTTGGCGATGGAACGCTTTGACAACACGCCCACGTTGTTTTCCTGGCAAATAGGCAGCACATGATCAATATTTTTCTGGTCGCAGATATTGACGGAGATTTCGATCACCGATATAGCTTCCAGACTGGCCGCGTAGGAAGCAGATTCGTTGTCGCCTGCAAAGCCAAGGAAGCGAATTTTCCCGGCCTCCTGTGCCTTGATCAGGGCGCCGACGGCTTCACCCCCCTTCAAGGTTTCAAAATCACAGGTATGAAGCAGCATGACATCCAGATGATCTGTTTGCAGCCGGCGCAAGGCGCGATCCACAGTGTTCAGGATTACATCTTCTGACCAGGCCGCGCCCTTGACGCCATCCATGGCATGACCGCATTTGGACACCAGTACATAATCGTCTCGTCGGTGGCTGATTGTTTTTCCAATCATCTCTTCCGAGCCGTCATATCTTGCGGCCGTATCGATCAGATTAACACCTTGATCCAACAATTCGTTTAGAATGTTGGCAACCGCCATTTGTTCGGTTTCAAGAAATCCAACGGGAGCGCCTCCGAAACCTAACGGAGAAACCTGCAACCCGGTCTTGCCAAAGATACGTCTTTCCATTCCACTCTCCCCTGATCAACATATGTATTGTAACGTGTTGGCCATGAAAATACGCACCAACTTTATCCCCGGTGTGCCAAGGATTGCCTATGACGAGGCCGGTTCAGGGCCGCCGGTTTTGTTCTTACACGGCATTGGCGGTAATCGGACAAATTGGGGCGAACAATTACTGGCTTGCGCGACCACAAACCATGCAATCGCTTGGGACGCGCGCGGATACGGTCGATCGGAGGACTATGAGGGACATTTGAACTTTGCCCATTTTGCCGATGACGTCGTACGCCTATTGGATCATCTGGCTATTCCTTTGATAACGTTGGTGGGATTGTCTATGGGCGGCCGGATTAGCCAGGATTTCTATTTTCGATATCCCGAACGCGTTCAGGCAATGGTCCTGTGTGATACATTTCCCGGTACCACGCCTACCTTGCCGCCCGAGAAGATGGATGAATTCATCAATCTACGCAAAGGGCCGTTGATAGCTGGCAAAAGCTTGCGAGAAATGGCGGAACCTCTCGCCCGCACCCTGATAAGTAAAAATGGCAAACCAGAACATTTCCAGCGCCTGGTGACCAGCATCGTGGCCTTGCACAAAGAGAGCTACATCAAGACTATCGAGGCCACGGCCCGATACAACCGGCGAGTGGATTTATCGAAGATTGCAGTTCCTGTGCAACTCATTTACGGCGCCGAGGACAAACTGACCCCGCCAGAGATCGGCCGAAAAATGCAGCAGAATATTTCCGGTGCGGAACTGGCCATTGTTGATGGAGCAGGCCATTTGGTGAATATCGAGCGTGGAGCGGAATTTAATTTAATTTTGCAGGGTTTCCTGAAACGCGTTGCGCCGGCCTAAGGTACGCCGCAAAATTCGTCTGGTAGTTAGCGGAAGAGAGAAATTTCATGGTGAGGCACATCGTTTGTTTGACGTTTGATTTTGATGCAATGTCTGGACATATCGCCCGAGGCCATATTACACCCACGCTTATTTCCCGTGGTGAATTTGGCGCAGTGGGCGCGGGACGCATCCTTTCTCTTCTGCGAGCTAGGCAAATTTCTAGTACCTGGTTCATTCCAGGCTTCACTATAGAGACCTATCCAGAAATCTGCTCCCAAGTGGTCGAAGGCGGTCATGAAATCGGCCACCACGGCTGGACGCACCGCCAGCCGGCCTCTCTTGACCGGGAGGAGGAAGAAGCGGAACTGATACGGGGCAATGAATGTATCGAAAAGCTATCGGGGCAAAAGGCTCGAGGTTACCGTTCGCCCGCTTGGGATCTTAGTGCCCATACCCTGGATTTGCTTTTGAAACATAATTTCTATTACGAAAGCTCAATGATGGGGCACGATTATTCTCCCTACCGCGCGCGTCAAGGCGATGGTATTGATCTACAAAAACCCATGGAATTTGGCCAAGCAACTCGGCTGATAGAGATGCCTATCAGTTGGTCACAGGACGATCATCCGCATTTCGAAATGGCAGGGTCACGACCTGGCCACAGAAACGCCAACAGCGTACTGGATAACTGGGTGGATGATTTCATATATATGACCCGCATAACGGAATGGGGCATTCTGACCTATACCTGCCACCCGTATGTAATCGGCCGTGGTCACCGGATGCTCATGCTGGAACGTTTGATTGACAAAGTCCGTGACCTGGGCGCTGAATTCATGACCATGGAAGACGCCGCCAGATTGTATAATGATCGGGCTCCTTTTAGCTGACCCTCTCCAATTTCTTCAGGGTGTGTAGCATTTTGGGCATGGGTTCGTCGCCGAACGACGAGGGCCAGTTGGTATAACTTACTTCGCCGACATAGATGTTACCCTGAGAATCCACGGCTAGACCATGGGGTGCCATGAACTTGTCCGGTTCGTTGACTAGACCTTCTTCACCACCTAGGCGAGCGATGCGATTTCCCTTCGTGTCAACGATTGTCAGGCGTGGCCCGAGGTTCGCCATATTGCGGTTCACGGGCATGCCCGGGCCTAGCTCACCAATAAAACAGTGGGGACATTCCCCGCGCGGCATGAACAAGCCGCAGGGACGATGTAAATTGTTCCATTGTGCTTCATATTTGCCGTTGGTGTCGAACACCTGTACTCGATGGTTTTCGCGGTCCGCTACATAGATCCAGCCGTCATCATCTGCGACTATATTGTGCACAATATTGAATTGGCCTGGATCAGTCCCCGGCTCCCCCCAGGACTTCACTAGCTTCCCGTCAGGTGTATATTTGTGAACCCTTGAATTACCGTAGCCGTCAGAAACAAAGATATGACCGTCAGGTGATAGGGCCGTATGGGTACAGCGATGAAATGGCTCGCCACTCATGTAGGGTGTTGGCTTTCCGGGGATGCCGATCTCCAGCATTACTTTCCCTTCCAAGGTACATTTGCGCACTGTGTGGTCGCCGTCGTCAGTGCAATAGATAGATTGGTCTGGACCAATGTGTAGGCCATGGGCTCGGACGAATAGGCCCTCCCCCCAAGATCGTAAGAAGTTTCCCCTTTGATCGAAAATCATCATGGGATGTTCGCCCCGATTGAAGACGTAGACATTGTCGTTGTCATCGACCGCTACGCCGGCCACATCGCGAAATTCCCAGTCGTCGGGTAAATTTGCCCAAGTTTCGTCCACGCGGTATTGGTACTCGCCCGTGCCCAGTGTCAGCGTCATGTCAAATCCTCCCACCTTAAATATTTATTTTGGCTTATAGTGGCTCCACTGTGAAGTACCACTTGGCGTAGACTGCCGATGGGGGGAATATGATTTCGGAAAATTGTGGGAGGAGACGGGTACGCCATGGGCATCGATAACGCTATCAACTACGAAGACCTTCGCAAGCTTGCGAAACACCGTCTGCCGAAGATAGCCTTCGATTTCATCGAAGGTGGTGTCGAAGATGAAGTCGGTTTGGACCGTAACCAGCAAGCCTTTCGCGACACTCCCCTAGTGCCGCGTTATATGCGTAACATTGACGGCGTCAACAAAAAGACGGAACTGTTTGGCCGCACCTACGACGGCCCTTTCGGTGTTTCGCCTACGGGCCTAATCGGTTTGTTTCGGCCAGGCGGTGAC
>CAZDQC010000017.1:8511-18593 GCA_964507245.1 uncultured Rhodospirillaceae bacterium | reverse complement strand
CGAAATGGCTTTACGCGGCCATTAAAAATGTCCTTGGAGACCAGGTTGGATGCGCTAAGCCATCCAAGCTGGATGATGGGCTATCTTCGTCAGGGTATGCCCATGATCAAGAACTGGCTGCCCTACGCCAAGGACGGTGCCACTGCAGACGATGTAGCAAATCTAGTGGCCGCCCAGGTAACCGCGCCACTGACCTGGGACAACATTGCGCGCTATCGCGATCTTTGGCCTCGGAACTTGGTCATTAAGGGCATTATGCATGTGGACGATGCAGTAAAGGCCGCCGAAGTGGGCGTGGACGGCATTGTGGTCTCAAACCACGGCGCTCGTCAATTGGATCGATCTCCTGCCTCCCTAGAGGTGTTGCCTGGTATTGTTGCCGCAGTAGGTGATCGCTTAACTGTGATGTTGGACAGCGGTGTCCAACGCGGTTCAGATATTGTCACCGCCCTCTGCCTAGGCGCCAAGTTCGTCTTCACTGGGCGTGCTACGTTATATGGACTAACAGCTGGCGGCGAACCAGGGGCTGCAAAGGCCATCGGCATTCTGAACAATGAAATCGATTTGGTCATGGCCCAAATGGGTGCTGCCGAAATTGCCGCATTGGGCGAGGAGTTTATCTACAAACCGTTACCTAGGAACTATTAACTAAAATCCGGTCACCGCAATTACATTATGGAATTTTGCGCTTTGCTGAGATGCAATTCGTTCTCAGCGGTTTGACTGTTTAGCTAAAGAAGCTGCAAGCGGTTTTTCAGGACGGGGACAGGTATTCCACATCTTCCATATTTTCGCCTTGCCGCAACTGTTCGGTTAATCGCTGTCCTGCCTGAATGCGGGGTGCGCGGAAGCGAGCAAGGAGGAAGTAGAGAACAGGGATCAGGACCAGAGTAAAAATTGTGGCCAGTCCAAGGCCGCCGAACACCACCCAGCCAATGGCTGCGCGAGCTTCTACACCGGGACCGCTACCCAGTATCAATGGCAGCGCTCCCAGAACCGTTGACAACATTGTCATCATTACGGGACGCAGGCGAGTCATGGCCGCCTCCCGCACCGCATCTTTGACTGACCGGCCTCGGTCTCGCAGCTGGTCAGCGAATTCAACGACTAGGATGCCGTTTTTTGCCATCAATCCCACCAACATGACGAGGCCAATCTGGCTATAAATATTTAAACTGCTATCTGTAATTTTTAGTGCGAACACAGCTGCTGCCAAACCAAACGGAACGGTGAGTACAATGACGACAGCGCTGAACACACTTTCGAACTGGGCTGCTAGGACTAGAAAGACAACCAGGATCGCCACGGCAAAAGTGATTTCCACATCATGGGAGGTTTCCTTTAATGTGGCAGCCTCACGGATAAAATGTAGTCCGATGCCAGGAGGCAAAATTTCGTCTGCAAGTGCTTCCACATCCGCCATGGCTTGTTGCAAGCTATAATCTGGCGCAAGAGGAGCATCGATTTCTATGGCGCGTTTCTGGCCGGCACGGTCTAGTTCCGCTGCTACGCCAACCTCTTCCAGCGTGATGAAGGCAGATAGCGGCACCAGCTTTCCTGTTGATGCACGCACAAACAGGTTTTGCAGATCGCTGGGGTCGTTAATAGCACCGGCGGCGGATTCTATGCGTACGGGAATGGTGCGGTCATTTACGTTCAACTCCGCCACTTCCAGCCCGTCGACCATAGCGCGCAAGGTGGCGGTAATGCCTTCCACGGCGACACCAAGGTCTTCTGCACGTTGTCGATCCACCTTAATCGACAGTTGTGGTTGAGTTTGCTGGTACTCGATCTCCGGATCATCCAAATTGGGCAAACGATTGTGTATGGCGACCAGGAATTCATCAGCCGCCGCAGCGATAGCTGCGTAGTTTCCACCAGTCAGTGTGAACTCTAACCGCCCGCCGGAGCGGCGGAGGTTCAGGCTATTGGGTGTGCTTACCCGTGCCGTAGCACCGGGAATAGCTTTCAATGGGCCGCGTAGGCTTTTGGCGATTTCTTTTTGGGTGCGGCTGCGTTCGGACCAGGGTGTCAATGGTGCTAGCAGGTAGACCCGGTTTAAATCCCACCTTCCCACGATAGCAAAAATGTTGCTCACTTCGCCTCGTTCTACTAGGGGCTGGATCAGGGCTTCCGCCTTCGCCGATTGCCGGTCCATATAGTCCAAGCCGACGCCGTCAGGTCCTTGCATGTAAATGATGATCGCGCCTCGATCTTCCTTGGGTAATAATTCCCTGTCCACGGTAGGAAAAATAATCGCCGCGCCCAAGGCTGACAAGATTGCCAAGCCAAGGGTCAGTACCGGTGCACCCAAGGTGAAGTCCAGTAACCTTTCGTAGACCTTAACAATACCGTGGCCTAGGCCGGTCAATCGGTTTGGAACGCCTGAACCGGGTGCGCCCCAACTTGCCGGCAGACGCGCGGCTAGCATGGGGCACAAGGTCAAGGCGACAAAAGAGGAAATGGCAACGGCAATAGCGAGGACAAAGCCAAATTCGCTGAACAACCGTCCGGCGACGCTGGGCAAAAAGGCGATCGGTAGGAAGACCGAAACTAAAGTTGCCGTAGTTGCCAATACGGCAAAAAAAACCTGACGCGTGCCTAATACGGAGGCCGCAAGCGGTGGTTTCCCCAGATGCCGCTGTCGCTGGATATTTTCTACCACCACAATAGCGTCATCAACGATCATCCCTGTTGCCAAGACGAGAGCCAGTAATGTCAGAATATTGATGGAAAATCCCAACAGCCAGATGGCAGCAAGGGTTCCGGCAAGGGCAATCGGAATGGTTGTTGCAAGTATGAGCGTGGGGCGCAGGGCTGTCATAAAAACATAAATCACAGCTATCACAATCAATGTAGCTATACCTAAGCTTTGCAGTACCTCGTGAATGGAGCCCCGGATGAACCGGGCATCATCCGAAATCTTTATGACTTCTGCCTCCTTCAAACGACGATTTAATTTCTCAATGGAGCGGTTTACTGCGTCGGAGATAGCGATGGTATTCGACTTGGCCTTACGCACCAGGGTCAAACCAATAACCTTGCTTCCATTCAGCAGGGTATGGCTTAGCGCTTCCTTTGGGCCATAGGTTGCCTGCGCCACGTCGCCTAGTCGGACATGGTCGTTGATGGCCAGGCGTTCTACATCCTTTGGCTGCCAAAGTGAGGCGTCAGCCCGCACCAGCAGCAATTGATCTTCAGATTTGAAACTACCCGCTGGTACATCCATATCGGCGCTACGCAGTACCCGTGAAATATCGTCAATGGATAAGTGGTAACTAGCCAAACGCATTGGGTCGACAATGACCCGCAGAACCCGCCTCCTTTCTCCAAACAGATTGACCATGGCGACGCCTGGGATGGCAGTCAATTCTGGCTTTACCTCTTCCTCTGCAAGGTAGGTCAAGGCCTCCTGGCTCAGATGTCTGGATCGCAAAGCTAGACGGATGATCGGCCGAGCGTTGGTATCCGCCTTGACAACGACGATATCATCGACCCCTTTCGGCAATCGGCGTTCCACGCCGGCGACGGCTTCACGGACGTCATTGGCGGCGACGTCGATATTTACATTTGGTGCGAACTGGGCCCAGATACGCGAATTGTCTTCTTCGCTGGCAGAGCTGATTTCCCGCACCCCGGCGACGCGGGCGACGGCGGCCTCGATAACGGAAGTTACTTCCGCATCCATGGTTTCGGGTGAAGCTCCTTCAAAGAAGGCGCGAACGCTAACCCACGGCCGGTCGACGTCGGGTAATTCCCGAACCTCGACGCCTAGCAATGCGCTCAAACCGGCGACTATGATCAGTAGATTAAGGACCACGATCAGTGTTGGTCGACGCACGGCCAGTGAAGGCAAGTCGCCCAGGCTCATCGTCACGAGTTGCCGGTACGTGCTTTAGGGTCAAATGGCGCGGTCTTGACATTTTGGCCCAGGCGTAAGCCCTGCACCCCTTCCACCACTACGAGGTCACCGATCCTTAAGGGCCCGTCGACCAAAACACGGCCCTGGTCACGACGTACCATCTTGACAAAAACCTTATCCGCCTTGCCGTCCCGGATCCGCCACAAATAGGCTCCATCTCGGCTCCATAGAACGGCAACCTCGCGAACTAGGGGATAGGCTTTTCCAATGAAATTCATCTGTACCTCAAAGGATGCGCCTGGCCGTAGGAGGTCATTTGAGTTCGTGATTTTCCCCTGAACTGGCAAGGTACGGGTCTCCATATCGATCCGGCTGCCCATCGCCAAAATTTTACCCGACAGCCACTGCTCCGTACCCGACCAAGGTTTGACTGTTATTGTATCGCCGACATTAATCTGGTTGGTATGGATTTCTGGGATATTAAATTCGATGATCATTTCCGACCGGTCGTCCAGGGTTACCGCCATGGTTTCCTCGGACACCCGGTCTCCAATAGACAAATCTGTCATGCCGGCGATGCCCGCAAAAGGGGCAAAAATAGTTCGATCCCGCAGTTCCGCACGAGCTTGTTCAAGACGGATGTGCGCGGTATTCATCAATGTTTGTGCTGTGTCTAGGCGCGATCGTGCGGCATGTCCTGATGGCGCGAGCTTTTTCATGCGGACTAGCTGTCTTTCCGCGTCCGCCACTTCGATTTCCGCCAATTTTAATTTAAGGCGCTGATGCTTGTTGTCTAGAAGGATCAGGGCCTGACCCTGACGGACCCGTTGTTCGGCCTTGAACCGGATGGCCTTGACCTCGCCCGAAACAGCCGGATGCAAGGCAGTTGACCGTACTGCCTTACCCGAGCCGATGGTACGAATAGTAAAACGGTCGTCCGCCAGTATAACTTTTTCGACTAGGACTAGGGTTGCACCGGCACTTTTGATCTTTTTTGCCGTGACGCCGTCCCCACCCCAGCTAGTGTAGGACCACCAACCGGCCGCGAAAAGGCCGGCGAGCAGGGCAACGAAGATAAATTGTAGGCGCAGTGACATCGCAACGTATGGCTATCCTTGGAAGGCGGCATTCTCTGCTTAAACGGGCGCTGCCGCAATGTATCATTATTAAGGGTAAAAGGTGATATGAATGAATAAAACCAACGCTAATTTGATCATTATTATTTTGGCTGAAACCATTTTCTAGCAATCCGCGCGGTCTTGGATTGCAATTTTATGCTGGGTGTGCGCTGGCCCAGCATATCAACCGTAGCATCGAGCGTTGAAGTTATTTATTCAAGTTTCGGATTTTGCCGGTGCCAATTAGTGGCTTGCTCAAAGGCCCAACCAATTCTCAGGGCCATCGCTTCGTCAAGTCCGCGGCACATGATTTGAAAAGACGTAGGTAGGCCATTTGACGAAAATCCGTTTGGAAGCGAAAGGGCACAAAGGTCTAAACAATTTCCGGCGCGGGTAAAGCGGGCCGGCGTGCCAGCTTCGTCGACCTCTGTTAGAGGGATCGCCGTGGTTTCTGTAGTTGGTAAAATCAGTGCGTCAAAATCACCAAGGGCAGCATCGAATTCGGCTTTGGCTGCCTCCTTTTCCGCTAGGGCGTCGAGGTATTCATGCGCTCTTATTTCTTTGCCCAACTGAATTCGGGGCCGGACGTTTGGATCGATGGGAAGATTGGGACCGTCTACCAGCTCGCCTACGTGCCGGTACCCTTCTGCCCCAATGATCCGCCCCGCGATATCAGCAAAATCGGCAAAAGGCCGTGGCATCGGAAAATCGTGCAATGCCGCTCCCAATTCAATTAACACTTTTTGCGTATCCATGAAGGCGGTCAAGGTTCCTTCATCGACGCCCTCCAACTCCCGTCCCGCCAAGACAGCGATCCGTAATCCCCTAATACCATTCCGAAGATTTTGGAACGACGAAACCGGCTGAAGCGCCTGGGTTGGCGGCCAAAGCGGATCGGGGCCTTGAATGGCTTCAAAAATCATAGCAGTGTCCTCGACGCACCGGGTCATCGGGCCGGGCGTATCCAACGTGAGGCTGAGCGGCAGGATGCCGTGTAGGCTGACTCGGCCCACGGTAGTTTTCAATCCAGTCAGGCCGCAGTATGACGCGGGCAGTCGAACGGAGCCGCCGGTATCCGTGCCTATCGCCGCCGGGACCATGCCTGCCGCCACAGCCACGCCCGAGCCGGAAGAGGAGCCGCCCGGCGTGCGGTGAGTCTCCAAATCCCAGGGGTTCCAGGGCGTGCCCATATGTGTATTGGTACCCCAACCACCCATGGCGAACTCTACAGAATGGGTTTTTCCAATAACAATCATACCGGCCTGGGACAGGCGCTGAGCGATGGTGGCGGTTGTTGGTGAGATACGATCGCGCCAAACCATGGATCCACCAGTGGTCACGCGTCCTTCTATATCAATAATATCTTTTAAAGCGATGGGAATACCGTGCAAGGGGCCTAGGCGGTTACCGGCAGCGATGGCCAGATCCGCCGCTTGGGCGGCCAAACGGGCCTCGTCAGAGTAAACAGTAACAAAAGCTTGCAACCGTTCTTCTAAGGCGGTGATTTGCGACAGGCACCTCTCAACAATATCCGCCGATGAAATTTGGTCCTGATCAATTGCGGCGGAAAGTTCGTGAACGGTCATAAAGGTTGGTTCGGCCACTGACATCTCCAGATTTGTTTGCGGAAGCATAGCAGTCTAAGCTAGGTGCGGGGAGGCCGAATAATGAGTTTCAGTTTTACCGACGAGCATATCGAATTTCGCTCTGTCCTACGTCGATTTTTGACCGAGAAATCACCCACGGCGGAAGTGCGCCGCCTGATGGAAACCGATGATGGGTACGATCCAGAAGTCTGGCGTGCCTTAAGTCAGGAACTGGGCCTCACGGCACTGCATATCCCCGAGGATTGCGGCGGTCAGGGTTTTGGCGCTGTAGAATTGGCGATTGCATTGGAAGAAATGGGCCGCGCCCTCCTATGCGCGCCGTATTTTTCGTCTATCGTTTTGGCTGCGACGGCAGTCATATATGGCGCAAATGAAGATCAAAAACGGGCGTTATTACCGCCTATAGCCGCCGGAGAGATCCGAGCTGCTCTGGCCTTCACTGAGGAAAACGGCCGTTGGGAAGCAGATACGATGGAAACAGAAGCAACTCCAGTCGGCGACGCTTTTGAACTGAATGGCGTCAAGAGTTTCGTCCTCGATGGCCATACGGCTCAACAGATCTTGGTATTCGCGCGCGATCCCGGTACCAGCGGCAGCGATGGATTATCCCTATTTCTTACTTCCTCTGATGCGGCCGGCTTACAACGACAATTGCTGAAATCTATGGATTCCACCAGAAAATTAGCACGGTTGGAATTCAAGGGTGTCAAAGCGATCTTACTGGGCGAGCAAGGCGCGGCTGCGATGCCCTTTGCCAAGACCTTGGACCTGGCGGTTGCGTGTTTGGCAAACGAAATGGTCGGCGGCGCCGAAGCTTTGCGGGAACAGGCGCTCGATTATGCACAGATGCGAATGCAATTTGGTCGTGCCATCGCTTCGTTCCAGACAATGAAGCATAAGCAGGCTGATATGCTGATAGACGTGGAATTGGCGAAATCAGCTGCCTATTACGCAGCTGCGGCAGTGGAAGAGAAGCCTGATGAACTGCCGGCTGTAGCCTCTCTAGCCAAGGCGGGGGCGTCAGAGGCCTATTTACAGACCGCAATTCATACCATCCAAATCCATGGCGGTATCGGTTTTACTTGGGATAACGATACCCATCTGTGGTTCAAACGCGCGAAAAGCTCACAGGTATTTCTTGGCGACGCCAATTTTCACCGGGAGCGAATGTTGCGGTGTTGGCAGGATTGAGGTTGATGAGATGAGTGAACAAACAGAACAATCCATTCGCGCCGTAGCTCGGGCCTGGCTGGAAGCCAATTGGGACCCTGAGATGGGTCTAGTCGAATGGCGCAACAAACTAGCTGACACTGGTTGGGGCATGCCAAATTGGCCAAAGGAATGGCATGGCATGGGTTTATCTAGCGAACTCACTCATGCCGTGGAGGAGGAGTTCGGAGCTGTAGGAGCGATTGGCGTGGCTAGGGCCGGTATCCGCATGCTCGCGGCGGCGACCCTGTTAGATCATGGTACGCAGATGCATAAGGAAAAATTCCTGCGCCGCATTTTGACCGGTGAGGATACCTGGTGCCAGTTGTTCAGCGAACCAGGCAGTGGTTCCGACCTGGCTGGTGCCACAACGCGGGCAGACCTCAAGGAGGGTAAGTGGATTATCAATGGTCAAAAAGTTTGGACTACATCTGCCCATCATGCCGAATGGGGCTTATTGTTGGCGCGTACGGATTGGGACGTGCCCAAGCACAAGGGGCTGACTTATTTCCTGATTGACATGACCCAGGATGCTGTCGATGTGCAGCCTCTGCGGCAAATGAATAACCACGCCTCTTTCAACCAGGTCTTTTTTACAGATGCGGTGGTAGAGCCTGATCATATGGTCGAGGGATTAGGTGACGGCTGGAAGGTTGCTACCACAACCCTTATGCATGAACGGCGAAGTGCCGATGGCCTGCGTCGCTGGTCCACGGGCACGGATCGGCCAGAACGGGCCTATGCCGAAGAGCGTGAGGAACTGGCTACTGCGATGGCGCCCTATACCTGGTATCCGCAGCGGACCGGCCGGGCGGATTTAGTGCTCCAGCGGGCTAAGGAGACGGGTACTTATGATGACCCTGCGGTGCGTCAGGAAATAGCCAAGCTGTTGATTCTTTCCAAATCAGCGGAATGGACGGCGCGGCGTGCCCGCGAAGCCCAAGTCCAAGGCCGCAATCAAGGGCCTGAGGGCAGCATCGGCAAGTTGGCCGCTAGCCACGTGGCGCGCTTGGCTAATCAAGTGCACACTACGATCACAGGTGCGGATGCCATGCTGACCGGCGAGGATAGCCCTATGAATGGTGTTATTGCCGAAATTCTGGTGTCCACGCCGGCTATTTCCATCGCCGGTGGTACGGATGAAATTCAGCGCAACATTATTTCGGAGCGCGTCCTGGGCATGCCCAAGGAACCGCGAAACGACACAGACCGACCGTTCCGCGACGTGCCCCGCAACACGATTTCCTAAGCCAAGAGGAGTGACATGAGCATTATGACCCATAGTGATGAGGAACAGGCCCTGGTGAATTTGGCCAACCAAGTCCTCCCTGCAGGCGGTTTCGGAAATCTTGCTTCCAATGTGGTGATCCGGGAAGGCAAGGGGGCCCGGGTCTGGGACGTCAGCGGTAACGAATATGTGGATTATCTCCTGGGTTCAGGGCCGATGCTTATCGGTCATGGCCATCCCGATGTCTTGGCAGAAATCCAAGAACAGGTCGCGCGAGGCACTACGTTCTTTGCCAACAACGAATACGGGATACACTTGGCGGCTGAAATCATCAGCGCGATTGCCTGCGCTGAAAAAGTTCGGTTTGTCTCCACTGGTTCCGAGGCCACCTTCTACGCTATGCGGCTCGCCCGCGCGCACCGTAAACGGGACTGCATTTTGAAGTTCGAAGGTGGCTATCACGGCATGAGCGACTACGCCTTGATGTCAATGGCGCCTAAGCGCCCAGGCAATTTTCCTCAGGCAACGCCGGATAGCGCGGGCATCCCTCAACGCATTCGAGACGAAGTCCTAATCGCACCGTTCAACGACGCTGAAATGGCCGCCAGCCTGATTAAAGAACATCAGGATGATTTGGGTGGGATCATAGTGGAGCCGTTCCAACGCTTGCTACGGCCGGTCCCGGGGTTCCTGGAAACCCTACGGGACCTGGCTAGTGAATATAGCATTCCCCTAATCTTTGATGAGGTGGTCACTGGCTTCCGCTTCGCCTATGGCGGTGCCCAGGCTTATTACGGTGTTACGCCTGATATTTGTGCTCTTGGAAAAGTGATCGGTGGTGGGTTTCCTCTGGCGGCTATTGCTGCAAAGGAAGAGTTCATGGTGCACTTCGACAAGAACGCGGTTGCAGATGGCGAATTCATGCCACAAATTGGCACGTTGAGCGGTAATCCCGTGGCGGCAGCGGCGGGTTTGGCAACCCTTAAGGTTCTCAAACAGCCTGGCATCTACGACAACCTATTCACCACGGGTAAAAGGTTGATGCAAGGTTTGGAGAG
>CAZDQC010000017.1:0-8411 GCA_964507245.1 uncultured Rhodospirillaceae bacterium | reverse complement strand
AACTATGATATGGACAAGAAATCTACACCACAATTCCAGGACAAATCGCGCCAGAAAATCAAGACCCAGGAATCTAGCTTCCTTTAGGTCAAACAGGACCAATGGTGCCGGTTCAGGTCAAAGTAGCCTTCCTGGATAACCTGCAATTGTGGTCGAAGATACTGATGAAACAGCGGCAGTTTGTGGAATGGTACGGCCGGTTGGTAGTGGTGCTCGGCATGAAACGACATATTCCACGTCAACCATCTAATTAACTTGTTCGTAATTGTCGTGCGGCTGTTTACCGTCATGTCTCGCACGTCAGGACAGTTCAGATGCTCTGCCAATAAGAAGGCCCGCAAAAAGGGCTGGCCGACCAGAGCCGGAACAACCCACATCAAATAAACCGCATCTCCCAATATTTGATAGGCAATGCCGTAAGTAGCGATGAACAAGGCCGCTTCCACTGTGATACGGCGGTGTGCCTTGCGCGGAATAAATTCGTCCCTATTCCGGCCAAATGCATTACGTAACAGAACCAATAACTGCCGCCACCATGTTGTTAGGCCAGTCATATAGATCAAATGGTCTCGGCGATTCAGTGGCTTAAGGGTAGTCAGCTCCGGGTCGCGTGCAGGATCGTTGGTGAAACGATGGTGGTTTAAATGGTAGTAACGGAACCAAGCTGGCGGCAGTAACAAAAGCCACCCGCAGACAATTGCGACAAGGCTGTTGCACCAGGTACTCTTGAACGCCGTGTCATGGGTACATTCATGCAGTGGGGCAAATAGGAAAATCAACACTACACCCTGCAGTATAATCAGTGCCGGCCAATATGGAGGTCTTAGAGAAATCAATGAGGCCAGGAATAATACGATCCCGACATGAATGGCTAAGCGAATTAATGCCGGCCCATCAGTTCGTACCAGCAAGGCACGCCAGGTTTCTTTAGTCAGATGAACCTTGCCAGCCATAATCCCTGTGCGCGCCTTCCTCGCTGATGTATCCTTCAGCTAAATCCTGGGCAATGGCGTTAGGGTCTCGCTCGGCGACTGGGCCGTACCCTCCCGCACCGGACAGACGGAAACTCACCACGTCACCTTTTTTTAAGTCATACATGCCCTTGGAGTGCAAAGGTTCGGCATTACCATCGGGATTTAAAAAAGTTTCCGCCAAGATGCCCGGTTCGCCGCCAAACAGGCCGTAGGATGGGAAGCGGTGGCGATCGCCCAGGTGTGATAGCACGGCGGTAGAATTTAACATTTCTATATCCTTGCGGAGGCCGCAACCACCACGCCATTTGCCGGGCCCGCCTGAATCTTGGATGAATTCTAAGCGGCGCACCCGAATAGGATTGTGTGTTTCGTGAACTTCAACCGGGATGTTGGAACAGTTCATAACTGGGCTCAATGCTTCCACGCCGTCCTTTCCCTGGCGACCGCCATATCCAGCTAGGGACAGGTCGTACATGACAAATGGCAGGCCAGTTTCGTCGTGTAAGCCACCAAAATTTGGATTGGACCAATGGGAAAAGGCGCCCATGGCTCGGTGGGGCAACGCTTTTGCAATCGCGCCATTGATGGCATCGAATATACGGACTTGCAAGATAGCCCGGCCGCCTGAGGGTGTCGGGAACGACGGATTGAAAAAAGAACCTTCCCGGGCGGTAATTTTGATGGGCCGCATAGCGCCTTCGGTCTGAGGTTGTAACTCGTCGCAAAATACCTTGATGGCGAACAAGGCATAGGCGCGGGTATAGTTGATGTATGAGTTGATTGCGGCCGGTACCGTATCTGATGAGCGGGAAAAGTCTAGCTCCACTGACCCTTCGCCGTCGAATGTGATGTCGACGGCCATCTTGATCGGTTCAGTGCCTGGACCATAATCATCTAAGTAATCCTCGAAACTGTAGGTACCTGCGGGTACCGCTGCCAAGGCTTCCCGCATTGTCCGTTCGGATCGGTGAAGGATCAATTCGAAGGCATTCTCGATAGTGGCAATCCCGTGGTCTTGGAATAATTGGTGCATGCGGCTTGCCGCACTCAGATTGGCAGTATGCTGCGCCAACAGATCGCCGCGTACTTTTTCGGGCATGCGCACGTTGCCTAATACCAGGCGCAGGATGTCTTCGTCGATCTGTCCTCCCCTTACAAATTTGACGGGTAAAATTCGCAAACCTTCTTGAAATGATTCGGTCACGCCATGGACCTTTTGAGACCCTGGCGCTGCGCCACCCATATCCACCTGGTGTGCCGAGCAGGCGACGAAGCCTACCAATTCGGATTCGAAAAAAATTGGCATGACTTGGAAACAGTCTGGGAAATGGCCAGAACACATGAAACTGTCGTTGAGCAGGATTGAATCTCCGGGGCTCAACGTTTCACCGGGAAAATAGTCAATGGCGTGCTTGGTACAGGCGGGCATGGAGCCAAGATGTCCCGGCGAAAAATTCCCCTGTGCTATCATTCGGCCATTGCGGTCGAACAATGCCGTCGAAAAATCATCCCCCTCCCTCACCCCCTCTGAAAATGCAGTATTACGTAGCGTGGTGCCTAATTCTTCGGCGATCGAAAGCAGCGTGTTCCAGATTACAGTCAGTGTGATGGGATCGATTGGCTTTTCCTTCATGAGGTTGTCTCCTGATTGATCGCAATGATCAGATGCCCATCTTGGCTCAGCTGCGCCTGATCGCCTGGCAGAATAATCGTCGTGCAATCAACATCTTCAACGATGGCTGGTCCGGCGACGATTACTCCGGGTACCAATATAGCCCGGTCCATTACCGTGGTTTCAGTATATCCATCGGCCTCAGGGAACCATGCTTGCCTTTTGCGAGGAGGCCTCTTGTCCTCCTTCGTGGGGCTGATTTTGATCGTTTGTTGGTATTGCGGCAAGGTCGCGGCTAAATTCCAATCCACGGCCTCTATTCGGGCTTCTCGATCAAGGAATTTGTGCGCCTTCAAATATGCCGTATCGAAGGCTTCAATCGTCCGTGTAGCATAGGTTTCGTCAATTGGTCCGGAAGGCAGATCGACCTGGACCTCAAAACCTTGCCCCACGTATCGCATGTAGCCTTGCCGGCTCCATCGTACCGAAAAAACATCACCGAGCGATGCCAGATCGTTCTGTGCGCGTTCCTCCAGGCCAGAAAATATTTCTGCGATTTGTTCGCCTGTCTCGTCATGCAGATCCATGACTTTGGTGGTGGATACGTCGATACGGGGTGCAGCTTGCAGTAGGCCTACTGCGGATCCTACGCCCGCACCCCGAGGCACAATGACTGTTGGGATTCCCACTGCGCGCGCTAAACGGGCGGCATGCAGAGGTCCAGCGCCGCCAAAAGCTACCATGGCATGGGTCCGAGGATCCCGGCCGCGTTCCACCGATACGACCCGTAGGGCATTCTCCATATTCATCGTGGCAATCAAGTGGATACCCCATGCAGCTTCTCCAAGCGATAGGTCCAATGGCTTGCCAATTTGGGTCAAAATAGCGTTTGCTGCCGCGTCCTTGTCCAGATGGATCGTGCCACCGTTGAACCAGTCGGGGTCAATATAACCTAGGACAAGGTTTGCGTCGGTAATCGTTGGTTCCGTACCACCCTGACCATAGCATACGGGGCCAGGGTCGGCGCCGGCGCTGTCGGGACCGACGCTAATTATGCCCTGTTCATTACGCGCAATGCTGCCCCCGCCCGCGCCGATTTCTAACAGTTCGACGGCGGGGATGTTGATGGGCAAGCCGCTGCCTTTTTTGTAACGGACATGCCCGACTTCGAAGGTGGAGGCAACGGCGGGGGATCCGTCATCCACGGCCCCTAATTTTGCAGTTGTGCCGCCCATGTCAAACGTAATGACGTGATCAAAACCTTCGTCACAACCCACCTGTCCGGCCATCAGGACGCCAGCGGCGGGTCCGGATTCGATGATGCGGATGGGATAGTTCTTGGCCATAGCAGGCGTTACTAGTCCGCCGCTCGATTGCATTATGAACAGTTCCTGCTGATAGCCCTGCTGCCCTAAAGCTGACTGCAGGCGGCTAATGTAACGTTCCACGGTGGGTGTGATATAAGCATTAGCGACCGTCGTGTTGGTGCGCTCGTACTCTCTAAATTTAGGTGACACATCCGACGATAGAGAAACCGATATTTTCGGTGCCCGCGCCTTAATTCGATCACGGATCGCTCGTTCGTGAACTGGATTGGCATAGGCGTGCAGCAATGATACAGCCACGGTTTCCCGCTCGGTTGACAGCAGGGTATCGATGGCATGGTCCACCGACGCCATGTCCAATTCGTTAATGACGTCGCCGCTTTGATCAAGGCGTTCAGATACTTCCAGTATATGCTGACGGGGGATTAAGGGTTCCGGTTTGTCAATATATAGATCATAGGTTTCGTAGCGTTTTTGTCTGCCAATGATCAGTACGTCGCGGAAGCCCTCTGTGGTGATTAGGCCCGTAGAGGCGCCTTTGCGCTCCAAAATGGCGTTAGTGGCTATGGTTGTGGCATGGAGCACGCTGCCCAGCGCCTCCGCTTTGGTACCCGCTAATTCGAGTAATTCTGCGAAACCCGATATCACCGCGCGGCCAGGATCATCGGGTGTGCTAGGAATTTTCAGAGTGCTGGTGACATCGCTCGCTGCATCGTGCAGCACGAAGTCGGTGAAGGTTCCTCCGATATCGAAGGCAATGCGGATCATTATTTTTTTCTTCTAGCCTTTTGTTATCTCCGCATGGGCTTGATCAAGGGTGCGTCCTAACCGTTCCGCCATGTCGTCGACATTTTCCTCGGTCATAATCAGCGGCGGCGCGAACGCGAGACGGTCTCCAATTACTCGTAGAATCAACCCGTTTTTCCGACCAATTCGGTCCATGGTAGGTCCCGCGATGCCGGGTCCAAAGGGAGTGCGGTTTTCCTTGTCGGCCATAAGCTCCATCCCGGCCAGAATACCAATGCCCCGCACATCGCCAACCAACGGATGACCGGAGAAGGATTGCAAGCATTTGATCATATATCCGCCTACTTCCCGCGCGCGAGTTACGACGTCCATTTCCTCGTAGACCTTGATTACTTCCAGGGCAACCGCGGTCGTGACCGGATGGCCGGCATGAGTATAGCCGTGGGCAAAAGCGCCTAGTTTATCACTCTGTGTAAGCATGGCTTGATGGATATCCTCGTTTATCATGACGGCGGAAATTGGTTGATACGCCGCCGAAAGTGCCTTGGCGCAGGTAATCATGTCAGGCTGCAAATTGAAGGTTTGGCTGCCCCACCAATTGCCAGTGCGGCCAAATCCACAAACCACTTCGTCGGCCACGAAAAGCACATCGTATTTTTTTAAGACAGTCTGCACCTTATCGAAGTACGTCTCGGGCGGGATGATGGCGCCACCGGCAGCCATAACCGGCTCTGCGAAAAAAGCTGCAACTGTTTCGGGACCTTCCGCTAATATCAAGGCTTCAAGTGCATCCGCCATGCGAGTGGCAAATGCTTCCTCGCTTTCACCATTTTCGTGACGTCGATAATAGTGTGGGTATTCGGTGTGCCGCATCATGGGCAAGGGCAAAGCAAAATCCGCATGCATGTCCGGCTTACCTGAAACGCTGACGGCGGCGATGGTGCTGCCATGATAGCCCCGTTCACGGCCAATGACCTTAACCTTGTCTGGATGACCTTTAGCAGCCTGATAATACCAGGCAAGTTTGATTGCCGTATCATTAGCCTCAGAGCCGGAGCACTGAAACAGTACCTTGGACATAGGCACTGGTGCCAACTGGATCAACTTCTCTGCGAGATCAATGCTGCTTTCATGTGCCGTGTGGCGGTAAGTGTGGTAGTAGCCCATTTGGCGCATTTGATTATAGGCGACACGGGCGATGCGTTCATTGGCCGAGAAGCCCAAGGCGGCACACCATAATCCCGCGACGCATTCCAAGTAGCGGTTTCCTGCCTCATCTTCCACATAAATCCCATCACCCTTGTTTACCACCATGGGGCCTACCTCCTGATGGCGGCGCAAATTCGTTTGTGGGTGGATGTAATAGGCGATGTCCCGAGCGGCAGCAGAATTTGGCATCACATTCATGGCGGGTCTCCTCAAAATTTCAAATAGCTTAGCGGAATGCCGGCGCGATCTCTTCTGAAAATCGGTGCATCTGCTCGCGTACCATGGCATCGGGCTTGTTGCCGACATTGAAGTACAATATGACTTCCTCGATGCCCGCTGCCTCAACTCGTTTCAGGCTCTCTATAATCTTCTCTGACGGGCCAATTAGTATGGATCTTTCTCCAAGATCTTCTTTTTTCATATTGCGTAAGATTTCAATGATATCGAGAAAATAATGCATGGTTGGTGGTGCCTTCGCTGGATCATCTGGGAAGGCGGGAAGCACGCAGTGCTTAAAATATGCCATTTGGCGTTCCCGGCCATAATTCTCGGCTATATCGTCATCGGCTATATAAATAAAGTAGCTACACATGGCCCTTCCCGGTTTATTGCCCAGGGCTTGGCATTTTTCGACGTAACTCGCCACAGCCGGCTCCAAGCCGCCGTAGACCATGCCGGCAGCAAAGGGCGCGTAGATGATATTCAAACCATGCCGCGCCGCCATATCGGCGGATGTTTCGGAGAATGAAGCAATATAAAAAGGAATAGGCGATTGCACCGGTTTTGGGGTCATTTCCATTTCGGGAATATCGTAGAACTGGCCCTTGTGGGACCACGGACCTGGAGAATTCCAGGCCTTGAGGACAACTTCGATGCCCTCTTCGAACATCTCGGCGGAATCCATGTATGGGGCGCCAAAGGGTGCAAATTCCCGGCGGTCATAGCCACGCCCGCTAGCAAAATCCACACGCCCACCGGAGATCAGATCGATGGTCGCCCATTCCTCGGCTACGTGTAGGGGATGATGGAGAGGTAGAACGCTAACGGCGGGGGCAAGGCGGATATCTTTGGTCTCCGGGATTATACTGGCCAATAGGGTGCCCGGACGGGAATTCACACCAAGGGAGTCGAAATGATGCTCGCCAATCCAGGCCGAGTGATAACCCAAGCGGTCAGCCAGTATGGCCTGTGCACGAATTTCGCTGATGAACTGATTAGGGCTGCGCGGGTTGCCTGGGTAGGCGTTGTCGGACAGTGTGAAGTAACCAAATTCCATAGTAGCTGAGTTCCTCATCATCCTGGTTTGCCTGAGCTTACGACAAATTTTGTCTAATGACAGTCTCAGGTTGATCAACTGAGGCCTTTTAGGCGAATTGCGTTACTAATCCCATAAACCTATCATGTCGACGCAATAGGGTGTTCCTGGGAGTTTTGTGATGTTGGACAGTATGGCCAGTTCGGCTGCGATAAATGAGGCTTATCAGAAGCAAGGCTTCCTGAGCCCATTTCGAGTGATGAGTGAGGAAAGAGCTGGTGAATTAGCAGGTAAAATCGCTGGCATCTATGAGCAATATGGGCCAGAGGCAAGCAATTTATTGGGTTCCAACGCCCATTTTATCTTTCCGGAACTTTACGATTTGGTGTGTGATCCGGCGATCCTTGATCACGTGGAGAAAATTTTAGGTCCGGACATCCTGTGCTGGTCGTCTTCGTTTTTTTCTAAGCCGGCTAATGATCAAGCTTTTGTTTCATGGCATCAAGATCTGACCTATTGGGGCCTTGAGCCAGAAGACATCGTCACAGCCTGGATCGCCATTACGCCCAGTACACCGGAAAGCGGCTGTATGCGGGTTATACCGGGCAGCCATAACCGAGGCCAGCAAGGCCATAGTGACACCTATGCGATGGAAAACCTGCTCAGTCGTGGCCAGGTTCTGGATGTTGAAGTGGACGAAGACTGCGCGGTAGACATCCTGCTGCACCCGGGCGAAATGTCCCTGCATCATGTTTTGGTAGTACATGGTTCAGAGATCAACCAAACACAGATGCCCCGCCACGGTTACGCTATCCGATACATCCCGACCTATTGTAAACAAATAGGCGGGCGAACCACTTCCTTGCTGGTAAGGGGCGAGGACCCCTACAACAATTTCGATACCGTGCCTCGCCCGATTTCAGATATGCATCCCGATGCTGTTTCTTTTCGGGAGCAGTCCAATAAGGCGGTAAAATCGATCCTGATGAAGGGCGCAAGGATTTAGTAACCTTGTCAAGGCTTCGGTTTCAGGCCAAATTCGCCCCTAATAATTGAAGATTTATTTTATGGAGAATACACGTGGCATTGCAAATTATTGGAGGGCTCAGCTCGAACTTCGTGCGCGCGGTGTGCATGGTGGCCCAGGAGAAAGGGGTGCCGTATGAAAATATCTCCGCCGCACCTCATTCCGACGAGGTCAAGGCGCTTAATCCCCTCGGCCAAATTCCAGTAATGCGTCACGACGGTTTGGACCTTGTGGAATCCACAGCCATCGCCCGCTATATCGA
>CAZDQC010000016.1:43589-44921 GCA_964507245.1 uncultured Rhodospirillaceae bacterium | reverse complement strand
TTGTCGTCCTCGAAACAACGCAAAACGTGGAGAATAGCGTCCACCTCGCGAATGGCACCCAGAAACTGGTTACCCAAACCCTCACCCTTGGAGGCCCCACGCACCAAACCGGCGATATCTACGAAGGCTAGCAAGGTGGGGACAATTTTTTTGGGTTTTACAATGTTGGCGATATGCTGCAGGCGCGGGTCTGGGACGGGCACCTGTCCTATATTGGGTTCGATGGTACAAAATGGAAAATTTTCAGCCGCCGCCCTGGCATTTTTGGTCAAGGCATTGAACAATGTCGATTTGCCCACGTTGGGCAGCCCGACGATTCCGCATTTGAAACCCATACTCTGCTCCACTATGGCGTGCTGGCCGATCTTAATGGCGAGGGCGGGGCATACCGCCCGGGCCTCGATTTGTCCAGTCCCCTATAGCCCATTTGGTTAAAGCGAAAACGGGTCGGAACAAAGGCCAAGACGGCCGCGCTGACGTAATAAGGCGTGACGTTGGGCCCTTATTGTTGAAATTCACCACGCAACAGGTTTTCCAAGATCGTTTTGCCCATGCTGGGTGGTTCGCCTGCAGTCTGGCATAATATTATAGTGTTTTTACAGGAGCCTTTGTTTGCTGGATTTATGTACGCCCATCTGGGACATTATTACGATATGGATCGCACGCACCTAGGGATGCGAGATAGACAAGTGTTAGTCAGTGGATAGTTCGCCATTCTCAGGCATGTTTTCCAGCGGAGTTTTGTGAAGTGGCGGTTTTAGGATCAATGCGACCTTGGAAGCAAAGGCATCATCATCATTGTGGACCAAAAGTGGTGCCGCCTTTGCCATAGCGTCCAATAACGGAACCAACCATTCATCGTCGGACTTGGCGAAGTCCCGCAACACGTGGTCTAAAACCTCTTCTTTGCCGGGATGTCCGACGCCAAGGCGAATGCGCCGGAAGCCCGCACCGATGTGTGCAGCCAAACTGCGCAGTCCATTGTGGCCGGCCAGGCCTCCGCCTTTCTTTACACGCAATTTTCCGGGCGCCAGATCTAGTTCGTCGTGGATCACCACAATCTGATCCGGCGTCAGCTTATAGAAACGCGATGCTTCGCCGACGCTGCGGCCGGATTCGTTCATGAAGGTCTGGGGTTTCAAGACGAGAGTTTTTATTTCCGCTAGCATACCTTCGTTGACAAGACCGTGAAAGCGTTTGCGGTTAGGGCCAAAGCCATGGCGGCGGGTGATTTCATCCACCGCCCTGAATCCAATATTATGCCGGTTGTAGGCATATTTGTTACCGGGATTGCCCAAACCCACCAATAACAGCATGGTGCTCGCTCCAAGG
>CAZDQC010000016.1:0-43489 GCA_964507245.1 uncultured Rhodospirillaceae bacterium | reverse complement strand
TTTGTTACCGGGATTGCCCAAACCCACCAATAACAGCATGGTGCTCGCTCCAAGGTTTGGCTTGATCCAGCGGCGGGATTACTCCTCACCGTCCTCCTCTGCGGGGCTTTCAGCCGTGGCTTCGTCCATCTCAGCGCCTTCCATCACTTCGCCTTCTTCGCCTTCCATCTCCTCTTCATCGACAGGTTCGACATGAATAGTCGGAGCGGCAACCGTCACGATGGTGAAGTCACGGTCGGTGATGGTAGGGGTCACGCCTTCGGGCAGGCTCACCGCCGAGATGTGGATGGAATCGCCCATTTCCGCGCCCGTGAGGTCCACCTCAATTGATTGGGGAATAGCACTGGCCTTGCATCGCACCTCTATCTGATGCCGCACGATGTTCAATACGCCCCCCTGTTTCAGGCCTTCGCTTTCTTCTTCGTTCAGGAAGACAACGGGAACGTCGATATTGATTTCCGCAGCGTCTGACAGCCTCAGGAAATCGACGTGCAAGGGTGCATCGGTCACTACGTCCAACTGAACGTCCCGCGGCAAAACTTGTTGCTTTTTGTCATCTGCCCGCAGCTCGTACAGAGTGTTGAACAGACCCGGCTGCTGCAATAGTTTGTCCATCTGTTTGCGGTCGACTGTAATCGGCTGGGGCGACGTTTTGTCACCATAGATGATGCCAGGAACAAAACCCGCGCGCCTTGCGGCCCGGGCGGACCCCTTGCCGACCCGCTGACGTAGTTCAACTGTGATAATGTTCTCAGACATTTTCGTTCGCTCCACTCAATGACGGCGTTGGGCTGGGGCCTTGCTTATCCGATGCGAGCATGCGGTTTCTAGGGATGGCGGTATACCTGCCCAAATTTAGGATTTGGATCCGCCTCTGCCGTTAGACGCCGCCCATATACGCCCAATAGGCCGAAAACTCAAACCCTTTGGTGGCGTATTATTGAGCTATTCGAATAATGAGGAGACTGACGTTTCCTCTGAAATTCTGCGGACCGCCTCACCCAGCAATTGCGCAATGGGGACAGAGTGGATGTTATGCGCAAGGCGCATGGCCTCTGTTGCAGCAATTGAATCGGTGACTGACAGATGTTCTAGAGCTGATGATGTCACCCGCGCCACGGCGCCGCCGGACAGGACACCATGAGTGACATAAGCGAACACCCTTTTTGCGCCCTGGTCCTTCAACGCGTCCGCGGCATTACACAATGTGCCGGCGGAATCGACGATATCATCAACCAGCACACATGTTCGCCCCTCGACGTCGCCGATAATGTTCATGACTTCGGACATCCCAGCCCGTTCCCTCCGTTTGTCGATGATGGCCAGGTCCGCAGAAAGGCGTTTGGCCAGGGCCCGGGTGCGGACCACACCGCCAACATCGGGCGAGACCAAGACTAGGTTCTCATCTCCGTAATTTGCGGCGATTTCCCGCGTGAATACAGGGCCGGCAAACAAATTATCCGTGGGAATATCAAAAAACCCTTGGATTTGGCCTGCATGCAAATCCAAAGTCAGTACCCTGTCGGCACCTGCCGTCGTGATCAGATTAGCCACTAATTTGGCCGAAATGGGTGTGCGGGGCCCTGGTTTCCGGTCCTGGCGCGCATAGCCGAAATAAGGCAGTACGGCGGTGATACGCCGGGCCGAGGCACGGCGAAGGGCATCGATACAGACCAACAGCTCCATTAGATTATCATTGGCGGGTGATGACGTGGACTGGATAATGAAGACATCCTCGCCACGCACGTTCTCATGGATTTCCACGAATACTTCCATATCGGAAAACCGCCGTACATCCGCGCCGGTCAGCGGCGTTCCCAGATAGGCGGCTATGGCTTCAGACAAGGGACGGTTACTGTTTCCCGAAAGCAACTTCATGGCGCTTGGTGACCTCCCACCGAACAAAATACGCTATCAGCAGATATCTATGGTGCGGACAGACTGGAGTCATAATCAATCGGCGCTTCGGCTGCAAATGGATAGATGGTACGGCAACCTAACGATGCTTGAACTGCGCCGTACGCTTCTCCATGAACGCCGACATGCCTTCCGATTTATCTTCCGTGGAGAAGATGGAATGGAACAATCTACGTTCGAATCGGACACCTTCTGTCAAGGTGGTTTCATATGCTCGGTTGACACATTCCTTCGCAATCATCAGCGCCGGCTGGGACAGCTCGCACATTTTCTTGGCCACCGCGACGGCCTCGTCCAGCAGTTCGTCCAACGGCACCACGCGGCTAGCCAGGCCGGCCCGCTCGGCTTCCTCCGCCGTCATCATGCGGCCGGTTAGCACCATTTCCATAGCCTTAGACTTGCCGATAAAACGGGTCAGCCGTTGTGTGCCGCCGGCGCCGGGTATGATGCCAAGATTAATTTCCGGCTGTCCGAACTTAGCGTTGTCGGCTGCGATAATGAAATCGCACATCATGGCCATTTCGCAGCCGCCGCCTAGAGCAAAGCCGGCGACAGCCGCTATAATAGGTTTGCGGCACTGACTGACACATTCCCAATTTTTGGTAATGAAATCTTCGCGATAGACGTCCATGTAATTCTTAGGTGCCATTTCTGTGATATCAGCCCCAGCAGCGAAGGCCTTTTCGCTGCCTGTCAAAATAATGCAACCAATATTCTCGTCTGTCTCAAAAACGTCCAGTGCTTGACCTACGTCTGCTACCAGAGCCGAATTCAAGGCATTCAGAGCCTCAGGCCGATTAAGGGTGACAATTCCCACACCGCCTCTGGTTTCGACCAGGATGTTTTCATATGTCATGACCCGTTCTCCTTGCAGTGATCGTGTTTGGACAGCCGGTACAATCTGTTCTGCCTCTATTTTCCCGGGGCAATAGCAAAATGCACGATCAGTTGGGACTCATTTTTTTCCACGTCGATATACAAACTTTCTTTGTCTCTTACGAATCTGCCTCGTTTTACGGTTCGCCAGCCTAACTGAGGCAGGGTTTCTTCGTAGAATCGCCAAAAAGCCTCTTCTGTCCTATCTCCCTTTGCGATAGCGCGGACCAACCGGCCGCTAGGTTTATCAAAGACAACAGTTGCCTCGTTGACCACGTGTAATCCAGGTATCAACGGCAGATCCGTGATGCCGGCAACAAACCCATCTTCGGCGCCGGGTGCTGCGTGCAATGCTAACAAACCTGCCGAACAGACGCCGGCCATAATTAATTTTCTTATCATGAAGGCAAGCTACCACAATAGCGTAGGATCTCATTGCCTATACAGCACATATTTGATTTTTGGGGACATGAAGAATATTTTTGTCGTCATATATAGGGTGCTATGCCTATTTTTCCCTGGTCATACCCGGTCTTGTAAATGCACAGATCTTGAGTTTAGATCCGTTGTGCGACGGTGCCGAACGGGGCAACTACCCCGATGTCTAAAAGTCCCTACTGGCGGGTTCCTCGCCAAACGTGCGCGGTGTTAAACAAATCACCGCCCTGATCGCGGCGGCGCGGGTTGGGGCCGTCGACGTGGTGGAACTATTTGTGGAAAATGATGCCATTCCAGATTCGGTGGAGGACGAAGGAAATACTGCCTTGATTCACTCTGCTCTGAATAATTTCGAAGAAGTCGTGAAATTCTTTTAGGCGCCGGTGCTTCGATCAATAGAGACAACAAGCAAGGTGAGACAGCACTAATACGTGTTGCTGGGACTGGCAGTGAATATACGGTGGCCACATTGTTGTTGGCGGGCGCCGATCACACTTTGACAGATTTTATTGGGCGGACGGCCTTCGACCTCACTGAGGAAAACCGCCGTAATAGGGTCTTAGCAATTTTTCGGAAAGCCCAGATTACCCGATAGCGTGGCGAGGTTTCTTTTTACTGGTTGATTTCAACTGGCCACAGGCCGCCATAATATCCCGTCCGCGCGGCTTACGGATCGGAGCGGCGTAGCCGGCGTCATTCAAGATCCTTGAAAATCGTAAAATGCGATTGTTAGAACTACATTTATAGGGCGAACCAGGCCAAGGGTTGAAGGGGATCAAATTAATCTTTGCCGGCAAATCACTTAGCAAACCTACCAGTTCGTGTGCGTCCTTCGCACTATCGTTGATATTTTCTAACATTACGTATTCGAAGGTAATTCTCCTGGCATTGTTGGCGGACGGATATTGGCGGCAGGCCTGGATCAATTCAGCAATGGGATAGCGGCGGTTTAATGGCACCAGCACGTCTCGTACCTCATCTCGCACAGCATGCAGAGAAACCGCCAAATTAATCCGCAGCTCTCGTCCACAACGTTGTATGGCCGGCACCAGCCCAGCGGTTGATAGCGTGATGCCTCGCCGGGACAGTGAAATGCCGTCCCCATCCATAATAATAGTCAAGGCCCGGGCCACGTTATCATAGTTCAACAACGGCTCGCCCATGCCCATCATGACGATGGTAGAAATCTTACGTCGCCCATTGCAATTGGTCCAATCGTTCAGACAATCCCTGGCTAGCATGAATTGTCCAAGTATCTCTCCCGGTGTCAAATTGCGCACCATGGGCATGGTTCCAGTATAGCAAAACCGACAATTAAGGGTGCAGCCGACTTGGCTGGACATGCATAATGCACCAGATTCTGGGCCGCTATGATCCAAGTCAGGTATGTAGACCATCTCGATTTCGTTGCCGTCCGCCAGACGTAACAACCATTTTATGGTGCCGTCGGAGGAGGTCTGGTTGGTCGCGATTATCGGCCGGGCCACACTATGAATTTCTGTTAAAGCTTGACGGAGGTCCTTGCCCAGATCAGACATTTCGGCGAATCCAGTCGCGCCTCGGATGTAAATCCATTTCCATAATTGACGCACGCGCATGTCGCGCTGGCGTTCCGGCACGCCTAGTTTGGCGAGGACATTGCGTAACTCAGGACGTGTCAAGCTGACCAAACTTGGGGCTGTTACCTTATCTACAGCTGCCGCCAAGTTGGTGTTAGTCATTTTACCTTGCAGGCCCGGTTAATCGCCATATGCGCCCGGGTAAAGCCATTAAGGGAATAGGTATCCGTCGTGTTGGTTCCCCGTTTTGAGGTGCCCTTGATGACCATTCTCCGACCTTTGCGCATGGCAGCGACCAGCTTCGCCTCCATCTTGGCATCTTCGACCCAAGCAGTGTCGTCAACCGTATAAAGTTTGAATTTTCGGCGATCAATATCGATGGTCACGGTGCTGTTGGCCTTTAGCGGATAACCGACATATATGCTAATTTCGCCCTTGATCTTTTTGTAGGGGCGGTGGGTAACCAAAAGCCAAATTGGTCCCCGTTTCACACCTTCAGGTTTGCTAAACTTAGGCTGTCCTGCCACATAGCAGGCAAGACCCCTTCCTTCTTTCAATGAAAAGGCGCCCCAGACACCGGGATTCTTCAACAACAATCTCGGTTTGGCGGCGTTCGTAGGCGTAGGCGCTGCTATCAGGACGAACAGCGCAGCGCAGACCAGGATGAAAATTTTCATAGCGACAACATAGAGCTCGATTATCTGATTTTCTAGGCCATTGCACCCCATCGGGTCATTTTGGGTGGCGAAATTTTTGCGTTCCTTGCACGTGGGCAGGGGGTGGTTCGCCGGCATTCCGGCTGAAGATGGCGCGTTCCCCGAAACGCCCCAGGCTTACAATTCGGTCATACATCACAATCGCGCCTGCTATCGCAACATTGATGCAGAAAGATGTAGGTATCTTGATCACGTGGTTACAACGATCAAGCATTTCTTCCGACAGTTGGCCCTTCTCTGGCCCTAAGACATAGGCCGCTTGGACTGGATGTTTAAATGTGGGAAGTTCTACGGCACTGTCGATCAGTTCTATGCCGACCAGCTGGCAGTGGTCTGGCAGCTTCAATTCGACGACGGTGTCGTATTCGAAAAATGGCAACTGATTGGTCGATTGCGAGGTGTCGGAATAGGCTTTGCTCTTGGAATAGCTACCCTGCACCGTAAACAGAAATCCAGCACCAAAGGCCTGGGCAGAACGGAACAAATTGCCCGCGTTCATGGGTTTGCTCAATCCCTCCACGCCAATACCGAAATAACCGCGCATTTTTCTCTCATCGTCTGATCCCACCACCACAATAACGCCGATGGGCGACAAGACCCAAGCTTTGTGTTAATTGCCAATTCATACACACCAATGCATAGAATATCAGGGGAAGACGAAGATGAAGGCGATGTTGTGCAAGGAAAATGGCCCTATTGAAAGCTTAGTGCTGGAAAATTTTGAACTGCCGCCGCCGGGTGAGGGCGAGGTGCGGGTTCGGGTCCGTTGCGCTGGTGTCAACTTTCCCGACATCCTGATTACTGAAGGTAAATATCAATTCAAGCCGGAACACCCTTTTCCCCCTGGCTCGGAATGCGCAGGCGATGTGATCTCCGTAGGTCCTGGCGTCACGGATTTCAAATCTGGCGACCGGGTGATTGCCCTGACCGGCCATGGCGCCTTTGCTGAGGAAGTTAATGCCCGGTCCATAAAATGCCTCCACCTACCAAACGATATCAGCTACGAACTCGGCTCCGCCTTTGTTCTGACCTATGGCACATCCGCATACGCTTTGATGCAAATGGGCAAGCTGGCCTGGGGTGAATGGTTGCTGGTGCATGGCGCGGCTGGAGGTGTCGGCCTCTCAGCAGTGGAGATCGGCAAGGCTATGGGGGCCCGGGTGATTGGTACAGGCAGCAGTGACGAAAAGCTGGCCGTAGTCACTGATCATGGCGCCGATCACGTCATCAACTACACTGACGGTCCCTTCAAGGACTATGTTAAGGAGATCTGCGGCGGCGCGGGCGCGGATGTGATCTATGATCCGGTGGGCGGTGATGTGTTTGATGAATCCCTGCGCTGCATAAATTGGGACGGTCGCCTGCTGGTGATCGGTTTTACTTCCAACCGAATACCGAAGGCACCGGCGAATCTGGCCTTACTGAAAAACTGCTCAATTGTTGGGGTGTTCTGGGGCGCCTGGACGGAACGCCATCCAAACCTGCATCGCAAGAACATGGACATCATGTTCCAATGGCTGCGGGAAGAAAAATTGCGGCCCAATATCTCCCATCGCTTTCCTTTGGAAGAGGTTCCTGCTGCGCTGAACGTGCTGGTGGAGCGCAAGGTGGTGGGCAAGGCCGTGATCAACATAGATTAGGTTGCCATTATGTGCGATAGCGACCAGTTAGTCTGCGATCAGTATGAAGCCTACCCTTATCCAGCTCGTGATCCGGCGGACGAAGCCCATCGTCTGATCACCGGTTCGCCCAGTCATATTCTGGAAATTGAGCATTTCATCTTCGCCGGGGGCCAGGCAGGAGATCTAAGAGCCTTGGTTGCCGGCGGCGGCACTGGTGACGGCGCCATTATGTTGGCACAGCAGTTGGCTGATCGCGGCACTGGCTCCGTGACGTATTTAGACATTTCTGCTGCCTCTCTCGCCATTGCCAAGGCGCGGGCAGAGATGCGTGAATTGAAAAATATCACGTTCCATCAAGGCTCTCTCCTTAATTTGTCCAAGAAGGAATGGGAGCCTTTTGACTACATCGACTGCTGCGGCGTATTGCATCACTTGCCCGAACCTGATGAAGGCTTGGCTGCACTGGCATCGGTTTTGGCGCCGGGTGGAGGCCTCGGCTTGATGTTGTATGGCCAGTTGGGTCGAACAGGCGTGTATCCGGCGCAAAGGGCTATTGCCCGGTTGGCGGGCCAAGATGCGGCCGAAGAACGTCTTACTCTTGGGCGCCATTTGATCAGCGCTATACCTTCCATTAATTGGCTAAAGCGCAATGATTATCTGGCGGATCATTTGGCAGGCGATGATGCTGGATTTTATGATCTTTTGCTGCACAGCCGCGACCGCGCCTATCTTGTTGGCGAGGTATTGGACCTGCTATCTGGCGCGGGTTTGCGGGCCACGGGATTTTCACCGTTGGGTGCTTATGATCCGGTCCAATATCTGGACGATGGACAATTGATTGAGCGGGCTAGTTCTTTGCCCGAGGCGGAGCGATGGGCTCTGGCAGAAGAACTGAGTGGTGCGATGAAGACCCATGTTTTTTACGCCGTCCGTAAAGATGATTTCAGGCGCGGTGTGCCGGGAACAATGACCCCCGAAATGGTGCCAGCATTGCGCGATATGGATCCGAAAAAAATAGCTGCTGATCTGTCAAAATCTACTCGCCTGACGGCTGCTTTTGGTGGTGTGGAGCGAACATTTCAGGTACCCAGGGACGCTGCAGATATGATTGCCCTGATCGATGGCCGACGAACATTGAGACAAATACATGGTCGGCTAAGAGCCAAGGGCGCAAAAATGAGTTGGGCTGAATTTCTGGGACGGTTCTCGGCCTTTTATGGCGTTTTGCACCCTCTCAACATTCTTTTGTTCGCGGGTGCCGTGTTAGATTAGAGTAAATTGTACACCACCAGTTATTTTAAAATTACCTTGGGCCTGATGTTTTTGCCCCTGCGGCTAATTGTTGCCCTCCACCAGAAATACCGGGCGGGAGCCAGCCTACTAGGTTTGCAGGAATTTTTGGAAATCTAGTTTGCACAGATTTTTTTGCAAATTTGCTCTGGTCTCAAGACTTTCACGTCCTTATAGATTGATGTTGAGGAAGACGGCAAAGGTCCCTGCATGGGTGACAGCGGTGATGCCAAAAACAAGGCCTGAACCAGATTTTGCGTTCGAGACGGCGGCGCACACTCGCGGTCTGGACCCTGTCTGTGGAATTGATGAGGCGGGCCGGGGGCCGTGGGCCGGACCGGTCGTGGCGGCTGCCGTGATACTAACACCAGGACAAATTCCAATGGGTCTTGCCGATTCCAAGGTACTCAGCAGACAGCGCCGTGACGCCTTGTATAACCAAATCATGTCCAACGCCTTGGTCGGTATCGGCAAAGCAGACGTGGCGGAGATCGATAAACTGAATATTCTGGAGGCGACCATGTGGGCCATGCGAAGGGCCGTAGCGAACTTGAACCAGGCTCCACGCCATGCCTTGGTGGACGGCAACCGGGCGCCCGATCTGTCTTGTGGCGTCGAATGTTTGATCAAGGGCGATGGCCGTTGTCTATCGATCGCAGCTGCTTCCATCATCGCAAAAGTGACTCGGGATCGAGAGATGATGGCTCTGGCAAAACAATATCCCGGCTTTGGCTGGGAACGAAATGCTGGTTACGGCACCGCAGAACACCGGGACGGTTTGGCCCGATTGGGTCCAAACGAAATGCACAGGAGCAGTTTTGCACCCATCCAAAAGCTACTGAGAGACCCCTTAAGCAGCTGACTCCACACAAAAATACAAGTTGACGTCCGATTTGCGCTCCATCAGGATGCGCCGCCGTCATGAGCAAGCACAGCAAATTGGAACGAAACAGTATTCACTTGGGCGACAGCGTCCAGGTGATGACCGTCATGCCTGACGCTAGTGTTGATATGGTTTTCGCCGATCCGCCTTATAATTTACAGTTAAGCGGCGATCTGCACCGTCCCAACAATAGCCGCGTTGCCGGTGTTGACAACGCCTGGGACCGATTTAAGGATTTTGCCAGCTATGACGCTTTTACGAACGCTTGGTTAGCAGAAGTACGCCGCCTGCTTAAGCCCAAAGGTAGCTTGTGGGTAATCGGCAGCTATCATAACATTTTCCGGGTCGGCGCTATTCTGCAGGATCTTGGATTCTGGATCCTGAATGACATCATTTGGCGCAAGACCAATCCCATGCCTAATTTCCGCGGCAAACGTTTTACCAACGCGCACGAAACCATGATCTGGTGCACGCCGTCCTCAAATGGCCGGGGCTATACCTTCAACTATGAAGCCATGAAGGCTTTGAACGAAGACCTGCAAATGCGCAGTGATTGGCATTTGCCGATTTGCACGGGTGGCGAAAGATTGAAGAAGAATGGCGAAAAGGCCCATCCGACGCAGAAGCCGGAAGCTTTGTTGCACAGAATTCTTCTCGCCAGCACGAACCCGGGCGATCTTGTGCTTGATCCATTTTTCGGCACCGGCACGACGGGCGCCGTCGCCAAACATCTTGGCCGGGATTTCATTGGTATCGACGCCGAACCGGGTTATGTGGAGCTTGCCCGTAATCGCATCGCCGCCATAGAGCCCTTAGGTACGGAGGACCTGGATGTTACCCCGTCAAAACGGACACTGCCGCGCATACCCTTCGGTTGGCTGGTAGAACGGGGTATGCTGAGACCTGGCTCACAACTTTACGATGCGCGGCGGCGGTATGCCGCCTCTGTGCGGGCCGACGGCAGTCTGGTCGCCAACCGCACGCGTGGTTCTATTCATCAGGTCGCTGCCGCCGTTCAGGGTTCGCCCGCGTGCAATGGCTGGACATTTTGGTGCTTCGAGGAAAAGGGCAAATTATTTCCGATCGACATGCTGCGCCAAAAGATTCGGGCCGAGCTGAATTAATTACAGCGCCTTTCGCAGAACCTTTTTCATCACCGTCGGTAAGGCAAGTTCGCCGAGGGCATCGGCTGCTTGCCAGACTTCGTCTACCTGCGCCTCCCGCCAGCCTGAGCCAGTCATAATGGCCAATTCCAGGCCAAAGTGCGTGAACGTGTGCATCACATTTTCTGACATCATCCGCCACTGGGTTTCAAAGGGAGAATGAATAGTTATTTGGTTCTTGCGCCACGGGTTGTCCCGCCATGGCGTCGAAGGCACTTCCATCATCCCACCCAGCAAACCTTCCTCCGGGCGGCGGCGCAGCAAAATTCGGCCTTGATTATCCAACAGGCAAAAGGCGACGCCGTAGCGAGTTGGTCGTTCTACTTTGGGCCTGCGCCGAGGCAAGTCTGCAGCAATTCCCTGCTTCAACCCGCGGCAGTCGGCATTCAAAGGGCAGAGGTCACAATGGGGTGTGCGTGACAGACAAATTGTGGCGCCTAAGTCCATCAACGCTTGAGCGTGATCGCCCGCCCCCTGGTCCGGCGTCAAGCTTCCAGCAAGCTTGCGCAGGCGGGGTTTTGCAGCCGGCAGAATATCTTCAACGGCGAATAGACGAGACATGACCCGTTCGATATTTCCGTCCACCGGTGAAGTCTTGCGACCAAACGCTATGGCCGCTATTGCAGCGGCCGTATAAGGACCGATTCCTGGCAACTGAAGCAGACCGTCTTCCGTATCCGGAAAGATGCCGCCAAATTCGTTTGATACCAATTTAGCGCATTTGTACATATTGCGGGCGCGGGCGTAATAACCCAGCCCCTGCCATGCATGCAGCACGTGATCCAGGTTTGCCTTGGCTAAATCCCTAACCGTGGGCCACCTCGTTAGGAAGAAGCGATAGTAGGGAATTACGGTCTTCACCAGGGTCTGTTGGAGCATGATTTCCGACAGCCAGACGCTATATGGATCCCCTAACTCACCAGGCGGGGCCCGCCACGGCAGCCTGCGGTGGTGAAGCTTGTACCAATGCAACAGGTTTTTTGTGCTGGGTCCGGTCAATCTTCACCGATATTCTTTTGATAGTTGATGTGCTTACAGGATGACGTCTGCCGGATTCTATCGCAAGATGTCCATCATGAATCAACGCCGCTTTAACAATAAACCTATCCCTGCTGGTAGCATTTTGCGCCGGGCTGCGGCCAACGCTCTTCGCCGTCGCGGATTTGGCGAGTGGGATGTCCTCGCACGCTGGCCTGATATCGTGGGTCCGGAGTTGGCCGCCCTGACAGCGCCGGAAAAGCTGCAACAGCGGCGCGGCGATGTGGCTGGCGCCATCTTGCACATTCGCGTAGACGGCTCCGCCGCGTTGGAACTGCAACATAAAACACCGGTGGTTTTAGAACGGATCAATGCCTTCTATGGCTATCGCGCCGTGGATCGCTTGAAACTGGTTCAGGGTCCTCTGCCGGAAACGGAAAAGACCAATGAGGAGTCAGAAAGATACTTAACCCGCGCCGAATCGGTTGCCCTGGCGCGTCATACATCTTCGACCAAAAACGTTCAGCTGCGCGATGCCCTGGCGCGGCTGGGTGCAAGTATCTTGAAACGGCGGGATAAACCACCAAAATCCGACAATTCTGGGCTTTGATCATCTCAATTTCGCCCCAATTTCGTGTCAAGAGGGCCTTGCCAAGGCTTGTGGCGTCGAGCTGCTGCGCCTATAATTGATACAACATCTTGTGGTTAGGAGATTGAATGACCCAAATTAGGGTATTATGGCTAGTTTTTGTGTTATTACTGGTTTCGCTTCCTGGGGGTGGTCCCGTGGAGGCTGGCGAGCCTGGATATGCCGTAGGCGATATGGAATTGGGCGCGAAGGATGCGCCGGTTACCATTGTCGAATACGCCTCCATGACCTGCTCGCATTGCGCCAACTTCCACATGGGTCCGTTTAGGGAGTTAAAGGCCAAATATATCGATACCGGAAAGGTGCGTATGATTTTTCGGGAGTTTCCGTTTGATCCAGTGGCGTTGCAGGCGTCCATGTTGGCCAGATGTGTTGGTGCAAAGCGTTATTTTGGTATGTTAAACGTGTTGTTCAAAAGCCAGGCGAAATGGGCCAATTCCTCTAAACCGCAACAGGCCCTGGGAAAAATCGCCCGTCTGGGTGGCTTTACCGATGCGCGGTTCAAGGCTTGCATGACCAACCAGGACCTGGCCGACATGATTTTGAAGAGTCGCCTGAACGGCAGCAAGAAATATGGCGTAGATTCGACGCCCAGCTTTATCGTCAATGGCGTGAAGACCTCAGGCAACATGACAATCGCCGAGTGGGACAAGTTGCTAAAGACCTATTTGAAATAGTCTGATTGTTACAGTTAGGGATGTGATTAGGTGAAATTTACAAAGTTGCGGCTGGTCGGTTTCAAATCTTTCGTTGATCCAGCGGAATTAGTCATAGAACCAGGTCTAACTGGCGTGGTTGGTCCCAATGGTTGCGGTAAGTCTAACTTGGTCGAGGCCCTGCGCTGGGTGATGGGCGAGAATTCCGCCAAGCGCATGCGTGGCGACGCTATGGACGATGTCATTTTCAATGGCTCACAAAATCGCTCCTCCCGTAATTTGGCCGAAGTCTCACTGACTATAGAAAACAAAGAGAGGTTGGCCCCCTCTGACTTGAACGATTCGGATGAGTTGGAAGTGGTCCGTGCTATCGAACGGAATAGTGGCAGCTCTTATCGCATCAACGGCCACGAAACCCGAGCTCGCGATGTGCAATTACTATTCGCCGATGCTGCATCGGGTGCCCATTCACCGTCGCTAATCAGTCAAGGTCGCATTGGCGAGGTGATCAATGCCAAGCCCCAGAACCGACGCGCCTTGTTGGAAGAGGCGGCGGGCATCACTGGCCTCCATTCTCGGCGGCACGAGGCCGAATTACGACTGCGCGCTGCGGGAAATAATCTTGAGCGCTTGGACGACGTCATGCAGGCGTTAGAGGCGCAATTGCAGAATTTAAAGCGTCAGGCTCGCCAGGCCCGCCGCTTTCGTAAGGTTGGGGAGCAGATCCGACATTTTGATAGTATCCAGCTTCACCTACTTTTTCAGCGGGCCGAACAGCAGGTGACCACGGCGGGCGAAGAACTGAACCATGCCAATGCCCTGGTCTCTCGTCTTACTAAGGGCGCCGCCCAGGCCACCACGGCCCATGCAGAGGCTGCCGACTTGCTGCCTGACTTGCGCCAAACCCAGGCGGCCCGCGCGGCGGCGCTCCATCGTCTGGCCGTGGCCCGTGACGGCCTGGATCAAGAAGAGCAACGCATAGCGGATGCATCCCAACAATTGGAAGAGCGTCTGAAACAGATCGACATCGACCAGGAACGAGAAAATGTGCTGGAAGAGGAAGCCGCTGCCTCAATGGCTCGGTTGGCCGCAGAGGTGGAACAGATCCGTAACCAGCAAGAGGATGAAGCTAGTACCGGCGAGGAAGCAGATGCGCGGGTGGTGATTGCTAATGCAGCCTTGGCGGAAGGCGAAGGTAAATTGCAAGACCTTACAAACCAAGTTGCGGACGGTGGAGCTAAGGCAGACGCCCTGCAGCGCACCATTGACTCGGCTGCGCAGCGTACAGATCGCTTGAACCTACGTCTGGAAGAGGCCAAGGTCGCCTACGCTGGCCTGTTAGCAGAAATTCAGGACGACGATAGTCTGCGCGCGGCCAATGACCAAATGTCACAATTGAAGGAAACTGTCGAGGACGCTTCTGGTCAGCTTGAGAGAGCGGAATCAGCACATGTTGCGGCCGAACAAACACTGGCTCAGGCGCTTGAATCCAGCCAGCAGTCGGCGGCGGCCGACGGGCAGCTGGCCGCCGAGGAAAGAGCTCTGGCTGAGCTGCTGTTGCGAAATGATACTGACTTGTGGCCTTCCCTGATTGATGCCGTTTCTGTCGTGCCAGGTTATGAGGCGGCTTTGGGCGCGGCCCTGGGCGACGATCTAAACGTTCCCACGGACGAAGCAGCACCAGTGCACTGGCGGACTTTAGAACCCAGGGATGATGCCCCGGAGCTGCCGGCTGGCGCCACGCCTTTATCACGTTATGTTCGGGCTCCTGATGCTTTGGCCCGCCGCTTGTCGCAAATCGGCGTGGCGGAAGAGGCGGATGTGGATCGGCTGTCTGGCGAGTTGGCCTACGGTCAGAGACTGGTCTCGGATAAGGGTGGCTTGTGGCGTTGGGATGGCTTCACCGTGACCGCCGGGGCAGAAACGGCTGCCGCCGTGCGCCTGGCCCAAGGTAATCGCTTGGCAGAATTACGTCAGATGCGGACAGATCTGATGCCGATGCTCGACCAAGCTGAGGAAGAATTGACTGGGGCCAAAGTTGCTTTGGCGCAGGCCGGTCGCAACCGCGCCGCTGCGCGGGAGGCATCGCGCCTGGGTCGGGAGGAACTGGACAGGGGCCGCAATGCCCAGGCGCAGGCAGAAAAGGATACTGCGGAGCGGTCGGCCCGTTTCGTCACGGTAAAGGAAAGCTTGATCCAGATACAGGCGGATCTGGTGGAGACCAAGGGTGCATCAAAAGAGGCGCAAGGTCAGTTGGATGCCCTGCCCCCTTTGGAAGGCCTGCGGCAGCGGCTAGACGGCCTGCGCAGGGAGGTTGAGGAGCAGCGTGCAGAATTGGTTGAGGCGCGCAGCTGGCAAGACCGCCAGCGGGGCGAGGCGGCCGTGCGGGCCACCCGCTTGACCACTATCGCTGGTGAAAAAGAGAGCTGGCAGCGTCGCGCCCAGGGGGCCGCCCAGCATTTGGCTGAACTAGTTCAGCGGGCCGAAACGGGCCAGGAGGAGTTGGATCAATTGCGTCGCAAACCGTTGGAGATCGGTAACCAACGGCGAGCACTGCTGGAACAGATTGACGAAGCCGAAACGTCCCGCAATCAAGCAGCCGATATTCTAGCCCAGACCGAAGTCACGGTGGCTGATTTGGCCGCCGTTCAACGCCGGGCTGAGAGCTCCATGGCCGATGCCCGGGAAGAACGTGTGCGTGCTGAAGCGGGTGTGGAACAGTGCGAAGAACGCCGAGGGGAGGTCACCCGGCGCATACTCGAAATTCTGGACTGCGCCCCGGGTGCCGTTTTAGTCACCGCGGGGATCGAGTTGGACGCAGATTTACCACCCCTTGAGGAGGCGGAGCGCAAGCTCGAACGGCTTAAGAGGGAGAGGGACAACATGGGGGCCGTCAACCTGCGGGCTGAGCAGGAGGCCGTAGAGCTGGAAGAGCAATTGGCCTCTATGATCACAGAACGAAAAGACCTGGAAGGCGCCATCGCGCGCCTGCGCCAGGGCATCTATAGCCTGAACAAGGAAGGTCGGGAGCGTCTGCTAGAGGCATTCAAGACTGTGGATGGCCATTTCCAGGATTTGTTCGTGCGTCTTTTCGGCGGTGGCAAGGCTCATTTGAGCCTGACTGAATCCGATGATCCGCTGGAGGCGGGTCTGGAGATCATGGCCTCACCACCGGGAAAGCGGTTGCAGAACCTCTCCCTATTATCGGGTGGGGAACAGGCCATGGCGGCGCTGGCCCTGCATTTTGCCGTTTTTATGACTAACCCTGCACCGGTTTGCGTGCTGGACGAGGTGGACGCGCCATTGGACGATGCCAACGTGGAACGGTTCACTGGCCTGGTGGGTGAGATTGCCGGCGTAACCGGCACCCGGTTCGTAATCATCACCCATCATCCCTACACTATGGCCCGCATGGATCGCTTATTTGGCGTCACAATGTCCGAGCGTGGTGTCTCGCAACTACTTTCCGTCGATCTTGACCGCGCGGAACGTATCAGGGCCACAGGTTAGGGCCGTAGCGATCATTTGCGGTTTTTAGATATAATTTATTAGTTTCAACTAGTTAGGGTAAAATCTTTGGACCTTGACACTTTAGGGGGCAACTCGTATCGTGCGCCCGTTTTCCGACCTTGAAGTAGCTTTCGAGCGACATGCCTGATCAGCAATACCCCGGCCCCAAGGAGAAAAATTCCTTAGGTGAATTGGGCGACCGGATTTCTAAGGCCCGCCATGGTGCGGGCCTAGAGAAAACGGTGGAGGAACAGGATGCGGAAGCAGCAGCGGGAAGCGCACTTGGTGTGGCATGGCGCATTTCCATTGAAATCGTCGTCGCACTTGTGGTTTGTACAGCAATTGGTTGGGCCCTGGATTACTGGTTTGGGACAAAACCGTGGCTGATGCTGATCTTCCTGTTTCTCGGCGGGGCGGTCGGAATCAATAATGCGGCGAGAGCCGCGTTAAGGATTGATGCCCAGGCGACAGCGGCACTGCAAGGGAAATCGCAGGTCGAAACGTCAAACGGTTCGGGAGAAGACGGAGAGGGGAGACAGGCGTGAGCGTTGATCGCCACATTGATCACAGTAGTCCGATGCACCAGTTCGTCATTGGCCGTATGAGCGACTGGCAACTGGGTGGTCTGGATATTTCCTTTTCAAAGGCGGCTGCTTTCATGTTCGCTGCCGTTACCGTCGCCACGTTGTTTTTAGTGTTAACTACATCGCGCCGGGCTATGGTTCCGGGACGCTGGCAATCCGTCGCTGAACTCTGGTACGAATTCATCGCCGACATGATCAAGGAGACCATTGGTGCGGAAGGCCGTAAGTACTTCCCCTTTGTATTCTCACTGTTCAGCTTCATCGTTATGTGTAATCTCTTCGGCATGCTGCCATATAGTTATACGGTGACCTCCCACATCGCAGTGACAATTACTCTGGCTCTTGCGGTGTTCTTGCTGACCACGTTCATCGGTATTACCAAGCATGGGATGAACTATTTATCCTTCTTCGTACCTAAGGGCGTGCCGCTGGTTATGCTATTCCTGGTCGTACCGATAGAGATTTTATCCTATTTCATGCGCCCCATCAGCCATTCCGTTCGTCTGTTTGCTAATATGACGGCAGGTCACACCATGTTGAAGGTGTTTGGTTCCTTTGTAGTGCAAATGGGCGTCTTTGGTGTTTTACCGTTTGCCCTGATCGTTGCCCTGACTGGACTGGAAGTGGCCATCGCGGTGCTTCAGGCTTATGTATTCACAATTTTGACCTGCCTTTACCTCAATGATGCCATTCACTTGGAACATTGACCGATCTTTCATCTAACTCCAGCATATAAAGGAATATTCAAAATGGATCCAGCAGCAGCGAAGCTGATCGGCGCCGGGCTTGCGGCGATTGCTATGGGTGGTGCCGGCATCGGCATCGGCCTGATTTTTGGAAACTACGTCGCCGGCGCCATGCGTAACCCTGGTGCAGCCCAGGCCGTGTTTGGCAGGGTAATTCTGGGTTTTGCTTTGACCGAGGCTATTGCCCTATTTGCCCTTGTTGTTGCTCTGATTATCCTATTCGTCTTCTAATCGACTGTCGGGCAGTGCCTGGCGATTGATGCGGCGTCGGATATTTCGTCCGGCGCCATGAAGTGAGAAAGAGGAGCGAGGCCATGCCTCAATTTTGGATGGAGGATTTTGCGCCGCAGATGGTGTGGCTGGTTATTTCCTTTATCGCACTGTATCTGCTAATGGCCCGCGTGGCACTGCCCCGTGTGGCCGAAGTTCTGGAAACTCGACATAGCCGCATCGCAGATGACTTAGACCAGGCAGCACAGCTAAAAAGCCAGGCGGAAACCGTGATTGTCGAGTACGAGGGGGCCCTTGCGGAGGCGCGAGGAAACGCTCAGTCGACCATCGCCCAGGCCTCACTCGAAGCGGCCCAGGCAGCGGAAAAACGCAATACTGAGATTGCAGAAGCTCTTGCCGCGGAAGCTGCGGCGGCGGCGAGCCGCATTGACGCAGCCAAGGCCGAGGCATTAGTGGAATTGCGCGGCGTTGCCGCCGAACTGGCTCTGGCGGCCGCCGAACGTCTGCTGGATGCTCAGGTGGCTCAGGCAGACGTGGATGCGGCAGTGAAAGTAGCCATGGCCAATGAGGAAACTGGAGCCTGAGTTATGGATGCAACATTCTGGGTTGGCGCGGCCTTTGTTTTGTTCGTCGGTATTTTGGTTTACCTCAAGGTCCCTGGCATGCTGACTGGTGTCCTCGATGAACGGGCCAAGAAAATTTCAGACGATTTGGATCAGGCCCGGGAACTGCGGGAAGAGGCTCAGGTGTTGTTGGCGACCTACCAGCGCAAACAGCGGGACGCTTTGAAAGAGGCCGAGGAAATCATCGCCCATGCTAAGGAAGAGGCAATGCGTGAGGCAGAGCAAGCGGAGAAGAGGCTGGAAGAATCTGTTGCCCGCCGCCAGCAGGCTGCTCTGAATAAAATTGCTCTCGCCGAGGCACAGGCAGAAAATGAAGTTCGCGACGCAGCGATAGAAATTGCTATTGCTGCCGCGACCGCCGTGGTTGCACAACAAGTCCAGGGCGACCGCGCGGATGCTTTGGTCAATATCGCCATCCAGGACCTGAGGCGGCATTTGAACTGATCAGGTAGACATAGCAATCACGGAAAACCCAGCTTTCGTACGGGGTTATCCGCCGCTTTAGTCATAATCTCGCCCATAAGCATCTAACCCCTGTCGGGCTAAGGCATCCGCCGCTTCGTTCCCCGGATCGCCAGCGTGGCCCTTGATCCAGTGCCATTCGATATCGTGGCGTTGAATGGCCTTGTCCAGGCGTTGCCACAAGTCTAAATTCTTGACCGGTTTATTAGCGGTGGTGCGCCAGCCGTTGCGTTTCCAGTTATGGATCCAACAGGTCATGCCGTCGCGCAGATAGGTGCTGTCGGTATGCAATTGAACTTTGCAGGCGCGTTTTAGGGTCTCGAGGGCGGCGATAGCCGCTGTCAACTCCATACGATTGTTGGTAGTGTTGCGCTCGCCACCTTTTAGTTCTCTTTCGTGCTCACCAAATTGCAGCAATGCACCCCAACCGCCTGGGCCTGGATTGCCGGAACAGGCGCCATCGGTATAAATCATCACTTCGTCCAAGGCGCTTAATCCAAACCATAGGCGCTGGGGCCGTCGATATGGCGGTGGAAGCGCATTTTGTGCAGATATTCCAACGGATCCTTTGGCTTGACCATAGCGCCATCCACCTGGTTTAACCAATCGTAGAGGCGGGTGAGGAGAAACCGCAATGCCGAACCGCGGGCAAGAAGCGGCAGCGCTGTTAGCTCCGCCTCGCTCACCTCGCGCACGTCGCGATATGCAGACAGTAGGCGCCGGGCCTTGGTAATGTTGAATTCTGCACCCCTCTCGAAACACCAGGCGTTTAGACAGATGGCCAGGTCATAGGCAAGGGCGTCTGTGCAGGCAAAATAGAAATCTATTAGGCCAGTCAGCTTGTCGCCTATAAAGAAGACATTGTCTGGGAACAGATCCGCGTGGATGATCCCTGTGGGTAGGTCTGCGCGCCATTGTCCCGAAAGATCATCAAATTCCCGGGCAATCTCCTCACCCAGCCCTTGGGCTACTTCATCCGCCCGGTTGGAGGTCTCGGCCACGAGCTCGGCCCAGCCATCGATAGATAAGGCATTATGTCGCGTATGGGGATAATCTAGCCCCGCGAGGTGCATGCGCGCCAGGGCAGCGCCTACTTCTCCGCAATGTATGGTCTGTGGCCGTTTTGGCCAGATACCCTGCAAAAACGTCTGAATTGCCGCTGGTTTACCCGCCACTCGGCGTAGGGCATTGCCGTCCCGGCCATGGATAGTTGGAGGGCAAGGGACACCCCGATCAGATAAATGGTCTAGAAGCCCCAAGAAAAACGGCAAATCGCGCGGATCCACACGTTTTTCATAAATGGTCAGGATATAGCTATCGCGGTCAGTCTGGAGGAGATAGTTAGTGTTCTCAACTCCCTCGGCAATACCCTTTAGGCCCGTGACCGTTCCGATATCATATTCCGAGACGAAGTCTTGGAGGACTTCATCGTCTATCTCCGTATACACTGCCATTGCACACCTGCCCGTCTAGGCGCGAAACTCGTTGGGTAATTTGAACTCCATGTCTTCCTGCGCCGTCGTGATCTCTTCCACTCGCACGTCATAATGCGCCCTGAAGGCATCTAGAACCTCCTCGACCAATATTTCCGGCGCGGAGGCGCCAGCGGAAATGCCGATGCAGTCACAGCCCACAACTTCGCTCCAAACAATATCTTCTGCCCGTTGGATTAGGCTCGCAGAGCCGCAGCCCGCGCCTTCCGCCACTTCTACCAATCGGCGCGAGTTGGACGAATTGGGTGCGCCGATCACGAATAGTCTGTCACAGCGGCGGGCTATGGCCTTCACTGCCGCTTGCCGGTTGGTGGTGGCGTAACAGATGTTGCCCTTGTGCGGGCCGACCAAGTTAGGAAATCGTTTTGCCAAAACATTCGCGGCCGCCTCTGTGTCATCTAACGATAACGTGGTCTGGGTGATATAGGCTACTTGGGCACCCTGGGGTGGTTCAAACGTCTCCGCGTCCGCCGCCGTTTGCAAAAGCGTGATTTCCCCTGCGGGTAACTGTCCCATTGTGCCCACAGCTTCTGGATGGCCCTCGTGGCCCAGCATGACAACATGCCGCCCCTTAGCGTGGTGTCGCTCCGCCTCCCGGTGTACTTTGGCCACCAAGGGGCAGGTGGCGTCCAGATATTGTAAGCCGCGGCGTTTTACCGCCTCTGACACGGATTTGCCGACACCATGTGCTGAGAAGATTACCCGGCCGCCATCAGGTACCTCGTCCAATTCATCGACAAAAACAGCGCCGCGTTGCTCCAGCCCTTCGACGACATAACGGTTGTGGACGATCTCGTGACGCACGTAGATGGGTTTACCATAGTGTTCCAGAGCCAGTTCCACAATTTGAATAGCCCGATCAACTCCGGCGCAAAAACCCCGTGGTGCGGCCAGAAGAATTGTAAGTTGTAGTTTGTTCATGCCACCGAACCAAATGTCCAATGGCTCTATATATACTGAATAGGCTCTGGTACAAATCGCCCGTGACTGAATGGCGAATTATTATGAAAAACAAAACATCAATTTGCAAAGTCGCCGGGCTTATCGTGCTTATAGCTGGCTGTGGACTGCTGTTGGCGGCTTGCGGCTTCTTAGCACCGGGAGAAATCAAGATCTGCCCTCGTGTTTCTTTACTGAACAAAGCCGAAAAAATGGTCCGCTACCGCGATGGGCCTGGCCGTGATCTGACCGATATACGGTACGAAGCCAAAGTGTTGGATATCGAATCCTCGTGCAAATATCTGGATAATCGAGTGCAGGTGGAGGCGGTGATTGACATCGTCGCGCAAAAGGGTCCAGCCTCGAAAGGTGGCCGTATCCAGGTGCCATTCTTTGTAGCCATTATCGACAGCGGCCAGAATATTATTGCTAAGAAGACTTTTGCCGCAGAGTTGGACTTCCTCGACCGTCGCCGTCGTGCCGGTGTGCGCGAAGAGATAGAGCAAATTATGTACCTGAAGAAGGGTGAAGCAGGCGCAGGCTATGAGATTATTGTCGGTTTGCAATTAACCAAAGACCAGTTGAAGCAAAATCGCAGCCGGTGAAGCTGATGGGCCAGCGTCTGCCTTGCCGGATTACCAGTCTTTGTTGATTTAGCCAATACGGCGTTGACTCCCCGCGCCAGCTACCTATCATCGAAGCAACACCCTCATTCGGTATGTGGTGCCGGTGAGGGTGGCCAGACAGATGAACCTCGCGGGAGAGACCGGAAATTTTGAAATTAGCCGGCGCCGAAGGAGCAAGCACCCCGCAAACTCTCAGGCTCAAGGACCGCGGGGAGATGTCACTCTGGAAAGACGGCGCGACCACGGATGCATCGGATAATTATTCGAAGTAAAAACCGCGCCGCACCGAAGGGGCAAGGCTTCGCTGAGGATGTTGGCGTGGCGAACTCTCTCAGGTCGGACGACAGATTGGGGGCAGTGGCGACACATTCGAGTGCCGCGATGGAATCTGTTGGGGAGCCGGATGAATAATCCGCGATTTGACGAAGTGTTGAAAACTACGCCTCTGCACGCTTTCCAGGTAGAGCGGGGGGCTAAGATGGTGCCCTTCGCCGGGTACGAAATGGCCGTAAACTTTCGCCTTGGTGTGCTGGGCGAACATAAGCATACGCGCGCCCGAGCCGGTCTGTTTGATGTCTCGCACATGGGCCAAATTCGCCTATATGGATGTGGCAAGGCCGAGGCCCTGGAAAGTCTGGTGCCCGCAGATGTGGAAAACCTAGAGCCCGGCGCCATGCGGTACAGCCAATTAACCAATGATCAGGGTGGCATCATCGATGACCTGATCATCACCAATGCTGGTGATTATCTATTCTTGGTTGTCAACGGCGCCAACAAGGATGGTGATCTTGAGCATATTCAGGCCAACCTACCGACCGGTATTGATATTGAACATCGCACTGGTGATGCCTTGTTAGCCTTGCAGGGGCCAAGCGCAGGCGATGTTATGGCGCGCGTAGCGCCAGGTAGCGAAGAACTCGTATTTATGACATGCGCACCGGCCGTCATAGGCGGTGTAGCTTGTCACGTCTCCCGCTCCGGATATACCGGCGAGGACGGTTTCGAGATCTCTATGGCGGGCGAGCACGTCGAAACTATCGCAAGGCTGTTGCTGGCCCAGGAGGAGGTTGCCCTCATTGGTCTTGGAGCTCGGGATTCCCTGCGATTGGAAGCAGGACTATGCCTGCATGGCCACGACATCAATATCAACACCACGCCGGTGGAGGCAGGGTTGATCTGGTCCATCCAAAAACGTCGGCGAAAGGAAGGCGGGTTCCCAGGTGATAGCATCATTCAAAAACAAATTCGAGATGGGGTTACACGCAAGCGCGTAGGCATCTTGCCCCAGGGGCGTGCCCCGGCTCGCGAAGGCACAGAGGTTGTTGGTGAAGACGGTGCCGTAATCGGCCGGATCACTTCGGGTGGGTTTGGGCCCACGGTTGGTGGCCCAGTCGCCATGGGCTATGTGGCGGCGGGCTACATGAATATAGATTCGGAAATTGGCCTGGAGGTACGGGGAAAGACATTGCCCGCGCGAGTGGCAGCCTTGCCATTCGTCTCGGCTGGGTATTTCAGGGGCTAGAGGAGAGGACATAATGAGTACGATTTATTACACTGAGGAGCACGAATGGCTGGAGGTTGAGGGTGATATAGGCACTTGCGGTATCACCGAGTTCGCCCAAGAGCAGTTGGGTGACATTGTATATGTGGAATTGCCCGAAGTCGGCCAGCAAGTTGCTCAAAACGACGAGATCGCCGTGGTCGAATCCGTCAAGGCGGCCTCTGAAATTTACACTCCCGTCAGTGGTGAGGTGATCGAAGCAAACCAGAGCATAGCAGATAACCCAGCGCAGGTGAACGAGGACGCTATGGGCGAGGGCTGGTTTTTTAAGCTTCGGATTAGTGATGCGACTGAGTTGCAGAACCTATTGGATGAAGACGTTTACGCTAACCTGATCGCAGGGCAGAGTTGATGCGTTACCTGCCACATACTGATGCGGACCGGCAGACAATGCTGGCGACGATAGGAATCGAGGACGTTAACGAATTATTTAGCGATGTACCGCCTCAGGCAATTTTAACAGAAACGCTTGATTTGCCAGGGCATTTGGGCGAGATGGCAGTGGAAAAATTACTTGGGGCGATGGCGGCTCGGAATCTGACGACGGGAGATGCAGCGAGCTTCCTGGGTGCGGGCGCCTACCGCCATCATGTGCCGGCCGCCGTGGACCATCTAATCCAACGGTCCGAATTTTTAACCGCCTATACCCCCTATCAGCCCGAGGTCAGTCAAGGCACTTTGCAATACCTTTACGAATTTCAGACCCAGGTGGCTATGCTGACGGGGATGGAAGTTGCTAATTCTTCCATGTATGACGGCGCCTCTGCCTGTGCCGAGGCTGTGTTGATGGCCCATCGCGTAACCAAACGGAAGAAGGCCATACTGTGTGGCGGCTTACATCCACACTACCGCGATACCACGAATACGGTCACCCAATTCATTGACTTTGAGGTAGATGCGCGTCAACCAAATACATTGGAGATGGAAGATTTTGCTGGCTTGATCGATGACAGCACCGCCTGCGTCGTGGTGCAGAACCCGGATTTTTTTGGCCGTTTGCTCGACCTCGCCCCTTTGGCTAATGCCGCGCATGAAATGGGCGCCTTGCTGATTGCCGTTGTGACAGAAGTGGTCTCACTGGGCTTGGTGACGTCGCCTGGGGAAATGGGTGCAGACATCGTAGTGGGCGAGGGACAGTCCATTGGCAACGCCCTGAATTTTGGTGGGCCTTATCTAGGATTGTTTGCGACGCGCCAGAAATTTGTACGCCAGATGCCCGGCCGCCTGTGCGGTGAAACTGCAGACCAGACTGGTAAGCGCGGCTACGTGCTCACATTGTCCACCCGTGAACAGCATATACGACGAGAAAAGGCGACTTCAAATATATGTACCAATTCAGGTTTATGCTGCCTCGCATTTTGCATTCATCTGGCTCTGTTGGGTGAGGCTGGCCTCCGGAAATTGGCGCAGCTCAACCATGGTCGCGCCAACTATCTTGCCAATCTTTTGGCGGACGTTGATGGCGTGGAGGTTCTTAACGACGTGTTCTTTAACGAATTTACTATCAAGCTTTCCCGCACCGCGGTAGCCGTAGTCGACGACTTGGTGCGCCGCGGCATCATGGCCGGCGTACCAGTAAGCCGGCTATATCCAGATGATCCGACAATGGAAAACCTCCTGCTTGTTGCCGTCACGGAAACGAATTCTGATGACGATGTCGTCGCGTTGATTAACGGCCTACGAGAGGTGTTGTGATGTTCGATCAGCGTAATTTTCAAACTGCTAGTGGACATCGTGGGCTGGATTTAGTCGAGCCGTTGATATTTGAATTGGATAATCCGGGTCGTTGCGGCGTAGATTTGCCCATACCTCCTGATGTGCCGAACCGCATCGGCGGACTTGAGCGGGAGGCACCTATCGGCTTGCCGGGATTGTCGGAACCTCAGGTAGTGCGCCACTTTGTCCGTCTGTCGCGCAACAATTTTGCCATTGATGCAGGGCTCTATCCCTTAGGTTCTTGCACTATGAAACATAATCCGCGCCTGAACGAGAAAATTGCACGCTTGCCCGGCTTCGCTGACTTACACCCCCTCCAGCCCGTGGAAACGGTACAGGGCGCCCTGCAACTAATCGATACTCTGTCAGATTGGCTGCTAAAACTGACTGGCATGTCTGCAATCGCTATGTCTCCCGCTGCCGGTGCTCATGGGGAACTGTGTGGACTAATGTGTATCCGTGCAGCGCTGGAGGCGAGGAGTGATGCGCGCGAGGTCGTCTTGGTCCCGGAATCTGCCCATGGCACAAATCCGGCGACGGCGGCTATCTGTGGCTATCGGGTAGAAGAGATTCCGACCGACCAGCGCGGCCGCGTGGATTTTCTGGCGTTGAAGGAAAAATTGGGTCCAAACGTAGCTGCCATCATGCTGACTAACCCGAACACCTGTGGCCTGTTCGAGAATGACATTTTAGAGATCGCCCAAGCAGTGCATGACGCCGGCGCCTTCTTCTATTGCGACGGCGCGAACTTTAACGCAATCATGGGCAAGGTGCGGCCTGGCGATCTTGGCATTGATTGCATGCACCTCAACTTGCATAAGACATTTTCCACTCCGCACGGTGGCGGTGGACCCGGTAGTGGTCCCGTCGTTTTAGCTGAGGCTCTGGCCCCATTCGCTCCACTGCCCCGAATAGAATCTGGACCGAACGGGAATACACTGATAGAGCAAGATAATGCTTCGAGTTTTGGCCGTTTGAAGGGCTTCCATGGCCAAATGGGTATGTTCGTGCGCGCCCTTTCGTTTATCTTGAGCCACGGCGCTGATGGCTTGCGTCTGGCGTCGGAGGATGCGGTGTTGAACGCTAATTATATCTTAGCCCGGTTGGGGGATCTATTTTCCGTGCCTTATCCCGGGCCTTGCATGCACGAGGTTCTGTTTGACGATCAATTTTTGAAAGATACTGGCGTTTCGACGCTAGATTTTGCTAAGGCCATGATTGATGAAGGCTTTCATCCTATGACTATGTATTTTCCTTTGGTGGTATCCGGTGCCATGTTGATCGAGCCAACGGAATCGGAATCAAAAGATAGCCTGGATCAGTTCATTAGTTCCATGAGACATTTGGCGGAGCGGGCCTTGGCCAACGACCATGGATATTTTGAGCACGCTCCATATCTTGTACCTTATCGGCGGCTAGATGAAACTCAGGCCGCGCGAAAGCCGGTGTTGCGTTGGCGGCCGGAGCAGCAGGACGCTGTTGAATTGGCAGATTGAGAAGGAAAATAGATATATGCCCATCAAGGTCCCGGATAATCTGCCGGCCAAGGTGACATTGGAAAATGAAGGCGTTCTGCTAATCACTGAGCAGGTGGCTGTGCGCCAGGACGTCCGACCGCTGGAGATCGCACTTCTAAATTTGATGCCAGAAAAGATCAAAACAGAAACGCAGATTTCTCGGTTGTTGGGTGCTACGCCACTGCAGATCGAATTAACTTTGGTTACGACTTCGACTTATGCACCAAAGAACACCTCCGTCGAGCACATGATTGCCTTTTACCGGCCCTGGGATGAAGTGCGGGAGCGTAAGTTTGATGGTCTGATCATCACCGGAGCACCAATCGAGACCCTACCCTTTCAGGAGGTAGCCTACTGGCCTGAATTGACCCAAATTCTTGAGTGGTCGCAAAGCCACGTGCAGGAGACATTTGACATTTGCTGGGCTGGCCAGGCAGCACTACAACATTTTTATGGAGTGCCAAAGTATGAACTACCAGAGAAGATGTTCGGCGTCTTTTCTTATAAAGTGCTAGGCGGTAGGGATGGCCTGTTACGCGGGTTTAACGACGAAATTGCTGTGCCAGTCAGCCGCCATACCGAAGTCCGGCGTGAGGATTTGCCGGATGTGCCCGGTTTGTCGGTTTTGTTAGATTCGGATGAAGCAGGCCTATGCTTAATCCGCGACGAGGCTCGACGCCATATTTATATGTTCAACCACCTCGAATATGATACCACAACTTTGTCGGATGAATTTCACCGGGACGTCGCAGCTGGCATGGAAATCAAACTGCCTGTTAGCTATTTTCCTCAGGATGATCCGGAACGGCCGCCCGTCAATAAATGGCGAGCTCATGCCAATGTGTTGATCAGCAATTGGGTAAATTTTCTCTATCAATCGACCTCCTTTGAACTGGAAGGTATACCTGCTCAAAGGAGATAAGAAATCTGGAGAGGAAACGATGATAGCCTTTTCCAAAAGGTAGAATCTAACGCTCAAGCGTGATTAAGCAGTAAAGTTGATGGTGCGTTTCACTGAAACCGCCTGCCGAATATTCTTGGGTACTGGTTCGGCCCTGATTTTAGGGCCATCTGCTTGGCCGGAATAGGCCCAGACCCGAATTTCGTTACATATAGCTAGCTCTTCGTCACTGCGGGTAAAGCGATGGTGCAGCTGAAAGGATTTGTTGCCGAAACTCTTTACTTGTGATGACAGGGTGATGACATCATCGTAAAAAGCGGGTGTAGAAAATTCTGCCTCGTTCTTAATTAGAGGGCAACCGACAAAGGATGAAGTAGCCATCATTTCTGCGAAAGGCACGCCGGCAGCTTTGAAGAGATTGTGACAGCCCGCATCCATCCAGGCAAAATAATTTGGATTAAAGATGATGCCCGCAGGGTCACAATGTCCCCAATCCACGCGAATTCGCTGCGTGACAACTAACATTCCCAACTCCTAGTATTTCTCAGCTAAGCGGTTGTCTTGCCTTTGTAATTGCACAAATCGTTGACAATGCAGGCTAGGCACTCCGGTTTGCGAGCCTTACATACATAACGGCCATGCAGGATTAGCCAATGGTGAGCATGCCGTAAATAGAGTTTAGGCACACGTTTTTCGAATTTTTTCTCTACTTCTAGCACTGTCTTGCCCGGTGCAATACCAGTGCGATTACCCAGTCGGAATAGATGAGTGTCTACGGCGATGGTCGGTTGTCCGAAGGCGATATTACAAACAACGTTGGCAGTTTTTCGCCCCACACCGGGTAGGGTTTCGAGTTCTTCACGTGTCTCAGGCACTTTGCCATCGAATGTTTCTAACATGCGCCTGCTCAGGGCCATGACATTCTTTGCTTTGGTATTGAACAGGCCAATTGTTCGGATGTGTTGCTTTAAATTTTTTTCTCCCAGTTTGATCATATCAGCTGGGTTATCAGCTTTTTCAAACAGTGCCTTTGTTGCTTTGTTAACACTCACATCCGTGGCCTGGGCTGACAGCACGACTGCCACCAATAAAGTGTAGATGTTGGAATAATCCAATTCGCCCTTTGGTTCGGGGTCAGCGGATTCAAGGCGGGAAAAGAATGTCTCTATATCGGCCTTTTTCATGCGTTAGATTGATTCCTATGAAGGCTGCATAGATGCAAGGTAATAGGGGAGCTTTTTTTGCGGCGAATTATGGCGGCTTGAGAAGCCACTAGCTTAAAGCTCCAGGACATCCGCCATGCCATAAAGGCCCGGTTGCTTGTCGCTCAGCCAGCGGGCTGCCGTCAGGGCGCCGCGGGCGAAGATGGCTCGATCTGTAGCCTTGTGGGTTAATTCGACCCGTTCATCGTCGGCTGCGAATATGACACTGTGTTCGCCCGCCACGTTGCCACCCCGTATAGCAGCGTAGCCTATGTCGCCCCGTCGCCGTTCGCCTGTGATGCCATGGCGCCCTCCTTGCAGCGCCTCATCATGATCAACACCGCGCCCCGCCGCTGCCGAGCGCCCTAGCAGTAGCGCTGTGCCCGACGGTGCATCGACCTTGTGGCGATGGTGCATTTCAACAATTTCAATGTCGAAATCTTCATCGAGGTAACGCGCCATGCGTTCCGTCAAGACTGCAAGTACATTAACACCTAAGCTCATATTACCTTCGCGCATAATGGCGACTGTTTTTGCAGCTTCGGCAATGGCGGCATCATCTTCTGGCGTGGTGCCGGTAGTGCCAATCACTAATTTCGTATTGATTTCGGCGGCCAGGGCGCAGTGGGCAACTGTGGCAGCTGGCATGGTGAAATCCAGTATTATTTCGGATCGTTCGAACATAGCACGGGGATTATCATCGACAATGATGCCTATGATACCCCGGCCGGCCAATCCACCTACGTCTTGACCCACAGCGTCGTGTCCAGGCCGTTCGCTACCTCCGGAGATGACGCAACCGTCAGTAGCATCAATTAGACGCAGTAAAGTTAGGCCCATTCGCCCGGCGCAGCCTACCACTCCGATCTGTAAATCTGCCATGTTTCATCCTTCTGCTGGTGGAGAGATTTTATATACTAATGCGGCAGTCCATGGACCGTATATCTCCCTCTCTGGCTATATATGATATGATTTAATTTTCGGAATCCGAACACCAATGTTGATTACTCTAAACGCTGCTGAAAGGATTTGGGCTGTCCCCGCGATTTTAGGTCAGGCTGGGGTCTTGCGAGAACTTCACGAGCGCTTGCATGATCGCCTTATTCCGGGGGATTGTCTGGTCTATTTGGGTAATTATTTGGGCTTTGGCCCGTTGATCGCAGAAACCGTCGATGAATTATTGCGCTTCCGCGCCGAGTGCACTGGCGTCGAGATTGCCCATCTGCGCGGCGCGCAAGAGGAAATGTGGGTCAAACTCTTAGAAATCCAATGGGCCATGCGTCCAGCGGAGACATTCCAGTGGATGATGGAACACGGGGTAGGTGCGACCTTAAGGGCCTATGGCGGCGATCCGTCAGAGGCGCCAGCCAAATTTCGTTCCGGTGTTGTCGTTACCGCCCGTTGGACCACAGTGCTTCGAGAGAATTTCCAAAGTTACTCCGGCCATTATGAATTTCTCCATAGCCTGGCATCAGCGGTGCCTACGTCAAATGGCAAGTTGCTGTTTGTAAATGCTGGCATCGATCCAAACAAGCCTTTGGAAAAACAGAACGATGCTTTTTGGTGGAATTCCAAGGGTTTCGAGACCCTCGATGCACCTTTCGAGAGCTTTGCGTTCGTGATCCGCGGCTATGATGCGGCCCGCAAGGGAGGTCGAAGTGGCCCCCTAGCAATTTGCATTGACACTGCTACCGGCCCGACTGGACCGCTATCGGCCACCTGCTTCGATCCAGACGGCACGATTATAGAAAGAATCTAGAAGCTCGGCTTAGTGACGTGCGGGGTCAACTGCAACTCATGGGTCCAGCAGGATTTGTCTTGGGTATGCAAATAATAGAACGCCTCGGCTATATTGACTGGGTTCATCACCAAGTTGGGGTTCACTTGGGCGCGCGATAAGGCGCGAGTGCCGGGTGAATCAATCAAGCCGTCGATGATAACGTTGGCCACATGGACGCCATGTTCTGAATATTCTTCCGTCAGCACCTGAGCCAGGGTGCGCATCATGACGCGCGGATAGTATAGAGATTGTCCGGTCATGCGTTTGCGCCCGCGCAGAGAGGCAGCATTGTTCGAGATTAAGAAAGAACCAGCACCTTTCTCCCGCATGGCAGGCAGCACTTCCTTAGCCACCAGGAACGGCCCTCTGCTGGAGATATGTTGCGCGGTGTCGAACATCTCCACCGGGATATGCTCGAGCAGTTCCTTCTCAAGTGGCAAGTCCCGGCCCTCCAGGTAACCGGCGTTGTAGATCAAGACATCCGGATCGCCAGCTTCACGCCGGACCGATGCGAAGGCTGAAGAGATCGATTGCTCGGACACTAGGTCCAGCTCCACAATCATGCAATCGCCACCCTGGCTCACGATGGCCTGTTCCAGCGCGGCAGCATTACTAATACTGCGAGTTGTGAGGGCTACAAGAAATCCCTCGGCAGCGAATTTTTGCGCCACGGCACCACCGATCCCCCAACGTATGCCCAAGGGAAGATCACTATCATCTATGTCAGTGCCGTGGACCAGGCGGGTGTTGCGTCCATCAGATTGCCATTTGGAAGTCGCGCCGATTACGACAGCCACGGGTTTTTTCGTATTGTTCATAACTTAAGACGTTCCGATATTGAGAAGATTTTCCACCGGTCGGTACAACTCCTCTAGATAGTTTATGTCATCCTCGTCTAAGTTTATTTTGGTAGCGGCGATTAATTGTTCCAACTGGCTGATTTTTGACACACCCACGACCGGCGAAGTTACTTCCGGCTTGTTTAACAGCCAGGCGATGGCGATCTGGGCGGGCGTGTAGCTCAATTTTTTGGCGACTTCAACTACCCTATCGACGATCTTGAAATCCATCTCGCCGCGGTATAGTCCTTCCGTGCGTTTACGATCTTCCCCCTGCGAACGCGGAGTGCTGCCACTATCTAGGCTGCCTCTGTAAGATCCTGTTAGAATTCCCCTTGCCAGGGGTGACCAGGGTGTCAATGCCACGCCCGTCGATGCGCAGTAGGGATTCATTTCGCGCTCTTCTTCCCGATAGATCAGATTATAATGGTTTTGCATGGAGATGAACTTGGTCCAGCCGTGTCGTTCGGCGGTCATCTGCAGTTCCGTAAACTGCCAAGCGAACATGGAGGATCCGCCGATATAGAGCGCCTTACCGGCTTTCACAACGTCGTCCAGTGCCCCCATTGTTTCCTCAATGGGCGGGCGGGCCAAGCCGGGGCGGCCGTGTGGGTGCCGGTGAATGACCAATTGATCTACATATTCCAGGCCCAACCGTTGCAGGCAGGCATCCATTCCCTCCATGATATGCTTTCGTGACAGACCACCCTGGTTTGGATTTTTACCCATTGGGGCGGATATCTTAGTCGACAAAACATATTTATCCCGGGGTAGCAACTCCCGCAGCAACTGCCCGACTACCCGTTCGCAGGCGCCCAGGCCATACACATCTGCACAGTCGAAATAGAACAGACCATTATCCAAGGCCGCCTCAAAGATTGGGCGGGATTCATCAATGGTCAATGTCCAATCCCCTTGATGGCCGCGGCCCGGCTCGCCGAAATTCATGGTACCTAAACACAATCGTGAAACACTCAAACCACTATTGCCAAGTTGCACACTCTCCAGCATGGACATTCTCCCCTAACTAAACAGGTCGCGAGAGTAAAATGCGGGCTTCACTGAGGCAACGATAACGTCAGATCATCGCGTCTCAGCCCACGCTTATGCCAGAATTTGCTCCATACAATATTCCAGAGCCCTGGAATTACCCGGCGACCACACAGGTTTTTGAACAAGCTTCCCATATTGTCACATTTGACGGCTGGGCTCACTGCTTGACCAGTAGCCTGAAGAGATGGTTCGATCTTAGAATTTCACCAAGTTATGGGTAGCTTAGAGATCATCAAATAGGCAGGAGGGCAGGACAATTATCCGCAAGGATGAATTAATAATCGGCGTTTCAATCAATAACGTTACTGGCATCACTGGCAAGGAATATGGGTTATCCGATCTCGTCCGTGCGGCGGTTGAGGCCGAAGCCATGGGCTTTGACGCGATTTGGGTCCACGATGCCATGATGGGACGGCGCACAACGGCCGCCTACTGCCCAGTCACGACACTTGCTTCCATCGCCGGGCAGACCAAACGGATCAGGCTCTGTACTGGAATTTTGACGCCCCAGGTCCGCAACCCTGTGCAACTCGCCAATCAATGGGCGACCCTATACGAACTTTCGAATCATCGTGCGATTATGGGGGTTGGCATGGGTGCTGGTACTCCAACCTTGATTAAGCGCGAGTTTGAAGGGTTAGCGGTATTGAAACACGGCACCGGGTTAAGCCCCGCTGACCTATACGCGCAGCGCGGCAAAGTATTTGATGAATGCCTCGACGTCATGCGCCGGCTCTGGAAAAATGATAAAATCTCCTACCATGGGGAGTATTTTCGCTTCAACGAGATTACTTTGGGCCATGCACGGCCACGAAGGGTACCGCCCGTCCTGATCGCCTCCGGTATTTATTTCCCGAGGGAACCGGGTGGTCCGGTGCATCATGGCTGGAAAGAAAATATTGCGGGAAAATGGCGGCCCGGAAATTTGAACCGGGTAATTGATTATGGCGACGGTTGGATTACGGTGCATCTTTCACCTGGTGAATACGCCGAATTTTGGAAGCAGATTGAAGCTATTGGCACAGAGCGTATGCCTGATAAGAGTTATTTCCCTGCGTTCAACTGCTTCGTGAATGTCAACAACGATTCACGCAGGGGGTGGGAAGGAGTTAGGGATCATCTCGAAGACTTCCACGGCCCTCCAATTCAAGATGACGTAGTCGATCGCTGGGCCATCGCCGGTCCTCCTGAGCAAATCGCGGAACGCTTGAACGAGTATATCGACGCTGGTGTGCGTATCTTTCAAATTGTTATAGGGTCCCCAGACCAATTTGACCAAATGCGCCAGATCGCAGAAGGCGTGCTGCCCCTGATCAAGCGTTAGGTGGTTCTAGGCCAGGTCCGATTTTGTAAAGGGCGGTTTAGGCCTTGGACCCGAGGTTGAAAAAACGTGGCTAGATTGACATTTCCGTAAGCGCCTCGTAACGACGTTTTGGGGCAGCCAAATAAATTGCGCCTCTAGTTGCAAAATGGGGAATAATTTCCACTAAATTCCGAACAAATTTCTGATCTCTTGAAAGAGACTGGAAGTGTCGTCAGCAATTTGATCAAACATGTCAAAATGATTTAGGTCTGGTTGTTCCAATGTTCGCACTGAACATCGGAGCGCCCGTAATGTATCCGCGAAGTTGTTGGATTGTCGTTGGAATTCAGGCAATTCATCTGTCCCCCAGGCAACAAGAGCAGGAGGTGTGTTTTTGCCAATGATGGTGATGGGACTGTTGAGGACCGCTGATGCTTCATCCAGGTAAAGATAGTTGTTGCGGGCACTCAGGCGCACAGGCTCCAGATCATAAATTCCGCTGCAGGCAGCGAAGGCTTTTACAGACGGCTCCTGTTGCGCCACCATTGCAGCAAGATGTGCACCGGATGAATGACCGATAACATAAAGCCGATTTGGATTGCCGCCGTATCGGCGTGCATTAGAAAAAAGATATTGAACCGCTTCCCGACACTGACGAACCATTTCATCCAGTCGCACGGCTGGTGCGAGGCTGAAGTCGGGGACCGCGAATAGAGTGCCGACGTTGACAAATGCCTTTGCTGCACTAGCTGAGGTCGCCGCACTCATCTGGCGCCAGGCGCCTCCATGTAGGTTTATGACGATGGGCTTTTCTGTTTCTACATCAACACCGTAAATATCGATCACTTGATCGGCGCTATCGCCATAGGAAACATTCAATTCACAACGAAGTGATTTCTTAGCCTGCTCCACCTCTCTACGCCAGCGATCAACATATTCCGGCAGGTTCTTGACCAATGTCGATTGATCGTAATTTTGGTCGAGTTCGGCTTGAGTGTAGTCACGGTAGACTATTGTCTCGGTCATATTTCATGACTCATGAAATACGTCAAACCCCGATGTCGGTTGTAGGGTGTATTACTTGCCGGTTCTTTTTTCATTTTCGGCGCAATAATTTTCGATTGAAGGAAATTTGGTTTACCTCTCCGAATTAATACACTTTGACAATTAGGCTTATTTTTTCGGCGCCCACTGTTAGTTTTCGATCAAATTATCGTCAATTTTGCGTGTGGAATTAAGCTTGATCGCGCGGCTCAACATTAGCAATCATCTGCGGAACGACATATTTGCCCGTGTCGATGATCATGTCATTGTCGAGATAGGCGGTGCAATCCTTCATTGGTAGATCGTAATGACCCCTTGTTGCGCGAGTGCCACCGCCCTGTGTGTTAGGGCCGGTCGAGAACAAAAAGTTCCCAGCGAAACCCCGGACCGCAGCGTTACTGCGATCGACGTCGTCACCGTTTAAGGCAATGCAATCCCAGCGACAATAGGGATTGGTGCCGAAGCCGATGTGCGACACCGCATGACCCTCCCTGTCGTTAGGTGCCGATTTCACGCTATCCAGCCAGTGGTTCATGAGACGGGCGTCAAGGCCGCCTTCGATCGACTGTATGTAACCGTCTTCGATCGTTATACGGATTTCGTCTGTAATATAGCGATTATAGGGAAGAACGACTATGTCACCTGGTTGCGCGACGACCATTCCGCTGGCCTTGCCTTCGTTGGGGAAAGTGTAGCAATGACCGGCGCCCCAGTGATCGAAATGACCGGGCTCATCGGCAAAACCCCACTGGCAGAGCGAAGGGTAATCGCCTATCTCAGCTAGAAAATCGGTGCCAGCGCAGCTAGTTACACGCATCGTTTTTGATTTGCTCAAACGGTCTGTAATATATTTGGTTGCCCGCTTAATTTCGGGGTGTGACATCTGGCTTTTCAAATCATCCGGATGATCGATGATCATCAGAACACGGGTGCCCGACGCGCGTACTTCGTGCATCCATTTGGTGAACAATGGGACGTGCATGGCCAGAACCATATCGGCAGCCTTCAGTGCATCGACACCACCTTTGCATGCACCGACAGTCTCCGTGCCGACTGACGTCCATGACGGCACCGAGTTCACCTTCATTTCGTAGATGTTAGCCTTGAAGGTATTGGCAGCTGCAAAAGCGGCGTGCACATATTCTTGACGGGTACCAACATCACTTAGGATGACAATGGTTTCTCCCTCTTTGACGTTGCATAACTTGAACTGTGCCCGAAACAAATCAGGCACTTCGGCCGGATTTGTTAATTGTACACGCGACATGTTGTTCTCCCCGTTGTGTACCGGCTCCTGAGGACAGGGATTTAAGCAGTATCCCCTACGAAATTATCAGGCCTCACCCTCTCCCCGTTGCCCACAGAAAAATCCAAGGCCAAAATCTGGGGTGGAAAAGGTTATAGTGCTTCCTTTGGGAAAATAAAGGAGGTCTCCTGCGGTTGCCACAACCTCTGTCCCAGTCTCATCCGAGATGTTAAACTCCCCTTCTACAACAAATTTCATCTCGTGGTAGGTGTACAAATATGTCAGGCTTTTGCCCTTCTCAAGACGAAATAATCCGGATGTAATGGGTTTTCCCAAGTCGGCTGAAACAGCAAAATCCTCTAGATAGGCCGCCGCATCGACATCTTCCATTGCTGGGAGATTTTTGCTGGTTATCTTCGAAAAATGTTCCATGTTGAGCTTCCTTAATTGTTGGTGATGGTCGGAGTGAGAGGATTAAAGTGTCCGACCCTCGCTTCTCCAAGGTAGCGAATTACCGCTTTCTGATTCTTATAAGTGACTGATTTTATCAGAAAAAATTAATTCCAGATATGTCAACAGGCAAATGGCTGGCACATACAGTTGCCTTATAGAACTAAAGAAAAATAGAACTAAAGAAAATTGCAATCGCCTCATTGAGGGAAAGTAGCCCCCACATTTTAACCAATTCCAGCCTCTCGTCCTTTGTTGAGATGACCCGCCGAACCTTCTGTCACCCGGCCACTGGAGCGTTGACGACAACGCAACCGGAGCGCAATCTCATCATCGATATGGGTGTCCACTGAGCCACATCATCAATTTGCCCGAACATGCGTGTCCTTATTGCGAACATACCAACGACTTGCCATGACCCCTGATTGGGAGCCATCATAGTGAGCCAGAAGGATAGAAATGGGAAAACGTGATGTACGATTTGATCATTCGTAATGCACTAGTCGCGGACGGCCTGGGCAGTCCATTGCTGGAGGGTGATCTGGCGGTGAAGGATGGCCGGGTAGCGGCGGTGGGCCAGATTTCAGGAGAGGCTAACAAATCTGTCGAGGCTGGAGGCCAAATATTGGCGCCCGGCGTGATTGATCTACATACCCATTACGATGCTCAGTTGACCTGGGACCAAACAGCATCACCGGCCGGTGCCCTAGGCGTTACCACGGTGGTGGTAGGGAATTGCGGTTTCGGCATTGCACCAGCGCCTCCCGAACATCGCGACGCCATCCTAGCCAACCTAGCCGAGGTTGAAGGTATGTCCCTCGTGTCCCTACAAGCCGGCGTCGATACCGACTACGAGAGCTTTTCTGATTATATGGCTTTGCTGAAGCGCAAAGGGGTTTATCCTAATGTCGCCGTGCTGGCCTCGCACACGGTGTTTCGCACCGCCGTGATGGGTGATGCCGGCTCGGAACGTACAGCTACACCGGAAGAGCTGGGGCTAATTTGCGACCTTTTTCGGGAAGCCATGGACGCTGGCGCTATCGGCCTGGGCTCGTCCTCGAACGAGAACCATCGTGGTGCCGGCGGCGTGCCGATCGCTTCGCGCTTGGCCGACGATGACGAATTCCGCACCTTGGCGGCCGTGCTGAGTGACTATGACCATGGCGTCTTCATGGCAACGTTTGGCGAGAAGCACGGCATTCCATTCCTAGAGGAACTGACAGAGATTAGTGGCCGGCCAGGCTGTTACGCGCCACACTTCTATTTCTCGCATCAGCCTGATCGCGCCCACACCATTATGCAGCAGGCTGAGGCTGCTCGGGCCCGTGGCCTGCCGGTTTATACGCAAGGCTCCTGCCAGCCGCTGAGCCTCAGTTTTACACTCGACCGGGCCTATATTCTCAAGGCCATGTCGCCATGGCCGGCGACCGAGGACCATCGGGAATTGCGTGCGATTTTCTCCGATACTGGTTTTCGCAATGCCTTCCGTCAAACCCTGGCTTCGTCGGACAGTCAACACGTCTTTAAGGGCCGTTGGGATTGGGTGCCGATCGCCATTGCGGGACTAGACAAGAACAAGAACTTGGAGGGACGTACGGTGGCGGAAGTGGCGGCTGAGCGAGGTGCGGATCCTCTGGACCTGTTTCTGGATCTCAGCCTGGAAGAAGACTTTGCCACCAAGTACACCCTCTATCTCTTGAACATGGAGGAAGACAGCGTAGGTGAATTGCTAGTCAACGATGGAACCCTAATCAGCCTTTCAGATGCCGGCGCCCATAATTCACTGCTCTGTGATGCCGGCTATGCCATGCACCTACTCGGACATTGGGTGCGCGAACGCCACCTGTTTGACTTGCCTACGGCGATCCGCAAGGTGACTTCGGACCCAGCCCAGGTTTTCGGCATTATTGATCGCGGCCAACTAACGCCTGGGGCTTGGGCCGATATGATTCTATTCGATCCCGAGGTCATCCAAATCACCAAGATGGAGCGTCATTTCGACTTACCGGCCGGTGGCGAGCGCTTGCTACGCCAGGCGCCCGGCCTGCTGGGCACTTGGGTCAACGGTGTTCAGGTTTTCGACGGTCATGATTACCTGCAGGTGGAGGCACCGGGCCAAGTGCTGACCCAATTCTCGGGCGCCAAGCCGGTCTTGGGTATGGGCCGTCACCGCGCAGCCGCCGAATAAATCTTACCAAGGAGTGATTTGTACATGGCGATTGGAAAATGGGGTGTATGGTTTGCCCCCAATAGGATGCCCCTGGATGACATCGGCCGCCTAGCGGAAGTAGTAGAGGGGCATGGCTATGATATCCTATGGTATCCCGAATCCGTCGCCTATGAGGCGATGGCCCTGGGCGGGTACTATTTGGGTCGGACGCAAAAACTGACCGTGGCTAGTGGTATAGCTAACATATACGCTCGAGATGCCGCTGCCGCCATGCAGGGGCATAACACCTTGAATGTGCTCTATGATGGGCGCTTTATCCTCGGCCTAGGTGTTTCGCACATTCCTATGGTGGAAGGGGTACGGGGTCATATATATGGTAAGCCGGTCAGTAGCATGCGCACCTATCTAGAGGCGATGTTTGCTACCCCTGTCCAGGTGGAAGCCACTGAACGACGTGTTGTGCTAGCCGCCCTAGGGCCTAATATGCTAGCCCTTTCGGCCGAATTGGCCGATGGGGCTCTACCCTATAATGTCACACCCGATCATACAGCGCGGGCCCGAGACATTTTGGGTCTGGGTAAACCGCTATATGTCGAACAGAAAATCTGCCTAACCGAAGATGCCGCTATGGCGCGCGAGGTGGCAGCACAACAGCTAGCCATGTACCTAGCCATGCCTAATTATCGTAACTGTTGGCTCAGCTTGGGGTTCACAGAAGACGACCTGTCTGGAAATGGTAGTCCACGTTTCCTTGACGCCATGGTGGCTTGGGGTAATGAAAAGGCCGTTCGTGCTCGCCTACAGGCCCATTTCGATGCTGGCGCCGACCACGTGGCCATTCAGCCGTTTGATCCCAATGGTGGGTCGTCACCGAGCTGGAATACCCTGGCCGCCTTCGCACCAGACCAATGATACGAAACAATCGCCAACGATCACTTCGATAACGAAGAGGCAACATATCAACTGTAGACGTCATAACCGTCATCATTGCCGAACTGGACTATCTAGAGGCCTACCCGAAAATCTCGCTGGCGCTATTATACTGCCGGTGGCGGCGGTACTGCTTCCAGGTATATCGGATCCGTACTGAATATTGAGGAGCTTGCACATGCATTACGATGCGATTGAAAATAAACATGGACTTAGGCATGATCCGTTCAAAGCCTTGGTCACTCCTCGGCCGATTGGATGGATCTCGTCGGTTAGCCTCGATGGAATTTGTAACCTCGCTCCTTATAGTTACTTCAACGCGGTCAGCGACCGACCTCACTATGTTATGTTCTCGTCGAAGAACATCAAAGATAGTGTGCGCAATATCCAGGCCACCGGGGAATTCACCTGTTCTCTATCGACGTGGGACACCCGCGATAGCATGAATGTCAGTTCGGCGCCGTTGCCGCCAGGCGTGGACGAATTTCCCATTGCTGATTTGACCACAGCACCCTCGCAATTCGTTAAGCCGCCTCGGGTCAAGGAAAGCCCCGCGGCACTCGAATGCCGCTATTGGAAGACAATTGAGCTGCCCGATGTGGCACCAGGCTCGGACCAAGGTCATTTTGTGGTGATCGGCCAAGTGGTCGGTATCTACATCGATGAAGCCTATGTCTTGGACGGGTTGGTCGACACTGGTGCCATGCGGCCCCTAGCCCGTCTGGGATATATGGATTATGCCGTTGTCACGCCGGATACCGTATTGACCATCAACCGCCCTGAAATGAATGAGGCGGGGGAAATTCTCAAGGCGCAGCCGGTAGCCTGGGACGGTGCATTCAGATAGACACCGGGGGCCACGGCACGATAGTCATCGAACATTGTTTCAGAAAGAAAATCATACGCACTCAACTAAAATGTAGCGCACCGTTTATATCAAGGACTGCGCCCGACACATAACTAGCAGCAGGCGAAACCAAAAAAGCTAATGGGCCTGCAATCTCCTCTGCCTGCGCCATCCGCTGTAAAGGAAATCCCGCTGAATCAAAAGGTTCGCCTTGTGTCATCGGCGTTGCTACGGGCCCCGGCGCGACTGCGTTGACAAGGATGTTATCAGGAGCACCCTTTCTAGCCGCCCACCGGACAAAGCTATGGATGCCGCCTTTGCTCATGGCATAGTGTGGTGCTGCGCGGACGCCGCCAAGGCGGCCGGCAATGGAACCAATGAGCGCGATACGGCCGCCGGCGTTGTCTCGCATCCCAGCCATGAAGGCACGGGTTAGATTTAGGGGTCCCTGCAGATTAACCGTGAAAACTCGCGCTGCTACTTCATCCCAACCCGCATCATTCCATTCGTCGAACGGGCATATAGCAGCACAATCGATCAGAGCGTTGACAAAGCCACATTCATTCGCCCACGCCTCTACCGCCTCTCGATTGGTGACGTCGAGGGCTGTTGCCGTCGCCGTTCGACCAAGTTCCGAAATATAATCGGCAAGCGGCGTCGGCGACTCAAGGTCGGATAGCATTACGTCGGCACCCATCCCAGCTACAAGTTTTGCTGTTTCTTGTCCAATACCACCAGCCGCTCCAGCTATGGCAATTCGTTGCTTAGAAAGATCAAATGCATCCATACTTATCGCCTCCAATTACTTATACTCCTCGTAATGCTAGCATGTGCTGGCTGAAACGTGGCATCACCTCTTCGGCTAACAGCCGCATCGAACGTCTATCGATTTTAACGTCGTGCCATTAGTGTGCAGTCATCACAAGGGTGCCAAAATCTCCAACCACCTCACGTAACCAAACGAGTTTATCGAGGACAAGTCAAAGCCGGCGGCTAAAGCCCTCCGTTGGCTCGTTTGCGAAAACGGATGCGGGACAATGTTTTATCGCTTGGCGAAGAAGATTTTTCATTTTTCCAATGCCAAACTCGCAACTCGTGTCCAATTCTCCCGGTATGAACAGCTTGTCACGTTTCGCCCACCATATTGTGAAGCGTCCAGTTCCTAATCCTTAGGGTTAAGCGAAGCTTACTTTGGGTCGTATAACTGGTTCTTCCCGGATTAACCAATGGAGGACGGCTGCCACGAAACCCATTGCTACAGAAAACAACCAGACCCAGTCGTAATTTCCTTCTATATCAAACCAACGACCTGCGCCCCATCCCCCCAAAAAACTGCCCACTTGATGGGACAAAAAGACGATACCCCAAAGCATGGCAGCATGTTTGGGGCCAAACAAAAATCCTATTAGACCACTGGTTAACGCTACTGTACCGAGCCATAAAAATCCTAGAATGGCAGCAAAAAATAGGACCGATGCCCAGGACAAAGGAACCAAAAGGAACAGTAAAATTGCTAAGGAACGCAGGGCATATAGTAGAGCCAGCATATCTTTCTTTTTATATATTCCGCCAAGCCACCCCCAAATAACGGAGCCAATGATATTGAATAAACCTATAATTCCGATGGCCCAGCCACCAAGCTCGATCGGTGACATGGTCACGCCAAAATAAGACATAGAAATAGCAGCATCGGCAATATACGCCGGCAAGTGTAGCCCTATAAAAATAACGTGAAAACCGCAAACGAAGAAACCAATCATCAACAATACATAGCTGCGAACGCTGAAGGCTTCGAGCAATGCTTCAGTAGCACCTTGACCGTCGATACGCTGCCCACTCACATCTGTCGTGTGGTTTTTACCTAAGCCTAATGCTGCAGGGATCATGAAAATCGATATTGCAGTAAGGACGAACATAGTATTATGCCAATCACCTAAACTCTGTTGCATCAGAGATGCAAAAGGTACGATTCCAAACTGCCCGAATGAGCTTCCAGCTGTAACAAGGCCAAGCGCTATTGAGCGGTGTGCTACAGCCGTTTGGCGGCCAATAGCAGCAAGAATGGGCCCCATGCCTGCCGCTGATAAACCTAACCCCGATATGGCGCACGAAAAAATTAGAAGCCAATTACTATCAGCAAAGCCAAGCAACAAAAGCCCGAACACATGTAGTACGCCTCCCACAACAGCGGTTTTGGCAGTGCCAAAACGATCTGCTAGTGTGCCAACGAATGGTGCACATAAGCCCATCAGTAAAAACGATAATGCGTTTGCAAAAGACCACAATTCCCGCCCGACACCAAAGTCGGCTGCGATGGCCATTTGGAATATGCCAAAACTTTGCCTCGTTCCGGTACCAAGGCCCAATATCAGGATACCGCAGACCACGGGCACCCAAAAACTGCGTTGCTTTAACATGTACATTCCTCGGATAAGGTTGGCGGCAGAACAAAGTTTGCTGTTCTTTGCGCCTGTGGAAGACTGTCATCAGGCTTTGTTATGGGGAGCTTCTAAAGACTCTGCAACACAGGAGGTAACTAGTAAGCATGTTACAACAATTAGCCACAGCCCTTTATTGGGCAGCCACCGCGACGGTATTCGTTTGCGTGGTGTATGTAATATTTCTTCCTAACGAACCATTAAACGAAATTCAATTTAAGTCCTTCACATATAACGGAGCAATTATAGGCGTCACCTGGTTAATTTGCTTCGCACTGCATTGGGCAATTGTAGGTCGTCTTCCCTGGCCCGCTCATTTTCTCAATAAGTCGGATAACGGGTCATAAATCTCCCACAGGCTAACCACCCCACCCGGCCACAGCAACATAAGCAGCCATTCGGAGAGTCACAAATTGCGTAGTCAGTTCGAACGAAAATGTGGATCTATATGGACCAACGCATAGCAAAAGGAAAATGCAAATGATTGAGATAAAGAAACTTCAGTGATTTCTACAGGGTGCTGGCGCGCCC